>CAISLL010000322.1 GCA_903886165.1 uncultured beta proteobacterium
ACCACGGCGGTGGATGTGGTGTATCTGGGCGAGGCCGTGTGCTCGCGCCGCCATGAATTGCGTTTGGCCGACTGGCTGGACATTGCCGGGCGCCTGCGTAAAGCCGGCAAGGAAGTGGTGCTGTCCACGCAGGTGTTGCTGGAGTCGGGTGCTGAAGTGGGCACCATGCACAAGATCACCGGCAATGGTGACTTTTTGGTGGAAGCCAACGACATGGGCGCCGTGCAATGCCTGGCTGGCAAGGTGCCGTTTGTGGCCGGGCCGCATCTCAACATCTACAACCTGCCGACGCTGCAATGGATGGCCGGGCTGGGCGCGACGCGCTGGGTGATTCCGCTGGAGATGAAGCGCGCAGACCTTGCCGTCATCCAGCAGGGACTGCCTGCGGGCATGCAGACCGAAGTGTTTTCCTATGGCCGCATGCCACTGGCGTTTTCGGCCCGCTGCTTCACCGCACGCCACCGCAACCTGCCCAAGGACGATTGCCGCTTCAGTTGCCTGGACCATCCCGATGGCCTGATGCTCAAGACGCGGGAGCACGAAGAATTTTTGGTGCTCAATGGCACACAAACCCAATCGGCGCGGGTCTACAACCTGGTGGACGCGCTGGACGATATGCAAGACCTGGGCGTGGATGTGGTGCGCCTGAGCCCGCAGTCGCAGGACATGGCCGAAGTCATTGCCGTGTTTGACGCCACGCGCAAACGCACACTGAGCCCGAAGGACGCGCTGGCGCGGCTGCAACCGCTGATGCCCGATGGCGGCTGCAACGGCTACTGGCACGGCCAGCCCGGCCTGGATCAGGTCGACAGCATCGCGCAGGCCGAGGCGGTCTAAACTGGTATGTATTTCGGCAAGCGCCTTGACAGCACCAGACATCCATTCGATCAGGCTGACAAATCTGCTGCCTCTTCAACGCCCACACTTTCTTGCTTGAGGTCCGTATTGCCATGAGCCCTTCATCTCCCGCCTTTGTTTTACCCAATCCAGTTGGATCGGTCCTTTCGCGTCTGCCAGCCTTTCCGGGATCGTTTCTTCTGGTTACTGTGTTAAACAAGGTTCTGACCAATGAGTTGCCCGCCGATGTGCGCCAGTACCTGCTGGGCAAGAAGCTGCGCATTCATGTGACGGACGCGCGCCTGACTTTTGATTTCACATGTAACGGTGCGCGCTTCGTTGCCTCCAAAAAGCAGGACGCAACCGACCTGACTATCAGCGCCAATGCACAGGACTTTTTGCGCCTGGCCCAGCGCCTGGAAGACCCGGACACCTTGTTCTTCAACCGCCGCCTGTCCATGGAAGGTGATACCGAGTTGGGCCTGCTGGTCAAAAATGCACTTGATGCGCTGGAGTTACCCGTACTCGACTTGAAGCAGTGGACGCCTGACAAGGTGCTGGCCCGATTCCTGCCGCGCAGGCGTTCTGCTGAATGACATCTTCTCCGAGGCGCATCATTGTTGCCATTTCCGGCGCCAGCGGTGCCGTGTATGGCATGCGCCTGCTGCAGGTGATGCGGGACACGCCGGGCATGGAGTCGCACCTGGTGGTGTCCAATGCAGGCTGGCGCAATGTGCAAGAAGAACACGGTTTGAAGCGCGCCGACATCGAAGCACTTGCCCACCAGGTGCACGACATCACCAACATCGGTGCATCCATCGCCAGCGGCTCCTTCCAGTGCAGCGGCATGGTGGTGGCGCCATGCTCCATGCGCACACTGGCCGCTATTGCACACGGGCCGTCGGACAACCTGATCACGCGCGCCGCCG
>CAISLL010000323.1 GCA_903886165.1 uncultured beta proteobacterium
ATGAGCCGTGTCACCATGACGATAGGTGACTGGAAGCGGTCCATCCCCGCCTGGTTGCGCGGCACCGCTATTGGTGCGCCGTTTGGCTGCATTCCCGCGGGTGGCACCGAGATACCGACCTTTTTGAGCTACGCGATGGAGAAAAAGCTGGCCAAGGGCGAGCACCAGGCCGAATTTGGCACCAAGGGCGCGATTGAAGGTGTGGCCGGCCCGGAAGCCGCCAACAACGCCACCGTGACGGCAGCGCTGATTCCGCTGCTCACGCTGGGCATTCCCACCTCCAACACCACAGCGATCATTCTGGGCGCGTTTCAAAATTACGGCATTCAGCCCGGCCCGCAGCTGTTTACCACTTCAGCCGGCTTGGTGTGGGCGCTGATTGCCTCACTCTACATTGGCAACGTGATGCTGCTGGTGCTGAACCTGCCGATGATTGGCCTGTGGGTGAAACTGCTCAAGGTGCCCAAGCCGCAGCTCTATGCAGGCATTCTGATTTTTGCCACGGTGGGCGTGTACGGCATGCGCCAGAGCGCGTTCGACCTGTTTTTGCTTTACGGTGTGGGACTGCTGGGTCTGGTGATGCGGCGCTTCAACTTCCCCACGGCACCGGTGCTGGTGGGAATGATTCTGGGCCCGCTGGCAGAGGCACAAATGCGCAACGCGATCTCGATTGGCGAAGGCAGCTTCCTGATCTTCCTGCAGCGCCCCATGTCACTGGCGATTTTTGTCGTCATCGTGCTCATCATGGTGCTGCCAAGGCTGCTGAAAAAACGTGCCTGATCAGCTGTTTGCTTCGATCCGGTGGGTGAGGGCCGGACGGCTGGCCGAGTCATTGATTTTGAAGGCTCCGACGGACTCTTCCAGATGTTGTGCCTGATCCTGCAGCGACTGTGTGGCAGCCGCTGCCTCCTCCACCATGGCTGCGTTTTGCTGGGTCACATGGTTCATCTCGTCAATGGCACCCCCCACGCGTTGAATGCCAGCAGTCTGGTCGGCACTGGCTGCTGAAATCTCAGCCATGATCGTCGACACGTTATGGATGCTGTCCACAATGTCCTTCATCGTCGCACCGGCCTGTTGCACCAGGGTGCTGCCAGCCTCGACCTTGGTCACAGAGTCGCCAATCAGCGCCTTGATTTCTTTCGCCGCATCGGCCGAGCGTTTGGCCAGGCTGCGCACTTCAGAGGCCACCACGGCAAAACCACGCCCTTGTTCACCGGCCCGGGCGGCTTCCACCGCCGCATTCAGGGCCAGGATGTTGGTCTGGAACGCAATGCCGTCAATCACCGCAATGATGTCCACAATGTGTTTGCTTGAAGCATTGATCGAGGCCATGGTGTCAATCACGCCGGAGACCACCTGACCACCACGCTCCGCCACATCCGAGGCGTTTTGCGCCATCTGGTTGGCGTGACGCGCGTGCTCGGCGTTCTGGTTCACCGCCGTGGTGACTTCTGCCATGGAGGCGGCGGTGTGTTCCAGCGTACTTGCCTGCAGCTCGGTGCGGTTGGACAAGTCCAGGTTGCCACTGGCAATGTCGTTTGATGCACTGAAAATGGTGTCGGTGCCAGCACGCACCTTGCGCACAATGCCTTCCAG
>CAISLL010000324.1 GCA_903886165.1 uncultured beta proteobacterium
CAAAAATATGCCAGACTGCAATGAACATGGCCGCAATCAGGGGGCCGAGCACAAAGCCGTTGATGCCAAACACGGCCATGCCACCCACGGTGGTGATCATCACCACATAGTCTGGCATGAGGGTGTCCTTGCCCACCAGAACTGGCCGCAGCAGGTTGTCCACCAGTCCAATCACAAGCACACCGTAGGCCACTAAAGCGAGACCTTGCCAGATGGCACCACTGGCCAGAAAGTACAACGCCACAGGTAACCACACCAAGGCAGCACCAATGGCCGGCAGCAGTGACAGTGCGGCCATCACCACCGCCCACAACAACGCGCCGCCGACGCCCAGAACCCAGAAGGCCAGACCGCCCAAGGCACCCTGAATCGCAGCGACCAGAATATTGCCCTTGACTGTGGCCCGCACCACGGTGGCGAATTTTTCCCAGAGTTGCTGCTTGTGTGTGGGCGCCAGCGGAATCACGCGGCCGATGGCGCGCACCACGTGGTTGCCGTCGCGAATCAGGAAAAAGGCCAGGTACAAGGCAATGAAAAGGCTGATGACAAACTCGAATGTGTTTTGCCCGATGTTGAAGACCTGGGTGGCAGCAAACTGCGAACCCTGTGCCATGGCAGTCGTGACGCGTCGTTGCAGCGTGGTGAAGTTGACCAGCCCCAGACGGTCCAGCACAGCCGTGACCCAGTCTGGCAGCTGATTGAACATGTGGCGAAAGTACGTGTTTGGGTTGAGTTCGCCCGATTGCAGGCGCGCGTACACGCCGGCGGCTTCCTGCGCCAGCGCTGTCATGACCAGTGTGGCGGGCAGAATCACGATCACGATCACAATCAACATGGTGCACAGCGCTGCCACCGTTGGCCGATGCCCGACCTTCAGCAGCAGCCAGTGGTAGAGCGGGGTAAACAGCAGGGCCAGAATCACGCCCCACATGATGGCGGCATAAAAGGGCAGCAAGATGACCGCCAGCGCCGCTGACACCGCCACCAGCATCGTCAGCAGTGCCGCGTTGTTACGTGCTGGGGGCGTGGGCGTGTCCAAATTAGCTCAATGGTTGGCGTTGGTTGTTCAGTGCGCTGAGAACCTTGGGCAACAAACCTATCAGCACGGCTGAGCCTGACAACAAGCGCCAGGGGTGGGCGCGCACCACCAGTGCGCCCACCACCGCTGCCCCTATCACCATGCGATAGGGGTGAGCGGTGGCCATCGGAAGCACAAAGCGCTCGGTGGCTACTGCGGCCAGATTTGTATCTTGGAGAACGGCCATGTCAGCCATGAATTTTTGCCGGGTGTGTTCGAGAACAACAGGCAACTTTTGCTGTGCAGCGGCCACCAGGCAGGCAATGCCGATGGCCAAAAAGGCCAGCGGCACGGCAACCAGCACCCATGCAGACTGCATCTGGGTAGGGGGTGTCACGGCCCAAAGCATGGCGCCTGTGCCAGCCAGGCTGATGGAAACACCCAAGCCGCCAAACCCGATGACTTGCAAGCGGGTGCGCTTGTGCCACAGGGATTTGGACTCGTTCAACTCGTCCAGAATCAGCACGCCATACGCTCTGGCGTGGTCAGCCAGCGTTTGCGGCTTGGCAGCTACGGTGTCGGGCCTGGTTTGCATGAAGGTGGCGGTCAGGTGTCAGTGGCGGCTGCGGCTGCCGCTGATCAGGCTGATCAAGGCCATCAGCGCGGCGCCAGTGGCTGCTGCAATCAGGATCGATTTGATCGGCTCATGCTTGATGTAGTTGACGGTGTTCTCGGAGGCGTGGTCGGCTTTCACACGCAATTGGTGTGAGGTGTCCATGATGCGGTCCACGGCATTGCTGGCCATGTGCTGGGTAGCTTTGATGGCTTGGTCTGCGGCCTGTGAGGTCTGGTTGACCAAATTGGCGGAAGTGTCGGCGAGATTTTTTTCAAACATGGGGATTCCTTGAAGTGTGGAGCGGTTAAAAAAGAGGGAGCAGGGAAGGCAGCTTTTGGCGGCGCTCGTTAACCCCGTTTGATCAGGCCGAACAGAAAACTGGCGACGGCCAGCACCAAAAACACAAAGAACAAAATTTTGGCGATGCCCACGGCACCGGCGGCAATGCCACCAAAGCCAAACAGGGCAGCAATCAAGGCGATCACAAAAAATACAACGGCGTAGTGCAGCATGGTGCGCTCCTGGGTATGGGCCCATCTACGGTGATGGGCCTGCAGGACTGCACGTTACGTGTGATCTCGCTGGGGGTCGGTTCGCTGGCGCACATAGGCGGTGCGGGCACACCGTGCAGTTCAAGCTTCGAACTGCGGGTGCATCTGGCGGATGCGGCGCATCACCATGCCGGCGGCGGCGGTGCGGGTTTCCACACCCAGCTTGGCAAAAATGCGTTCCAGGTGTTTCTTGACCGTCATGGGGCTGCTGCCCAGAATGTCGCCAATGTCGCGGTTGATCTTGCCCTTGACCACCCAGTACAGCACCTCGGCCTCTTTGGGCGTCAGCTTGAAGCTCAGGGCAATCGCGTCGATCACGCTTTCATCACTCACCTCCTGCATGATGATGAGCCAGTCGCCGCCACCCTCAGAGTCGCCAATTTGCTGGTGCAGGCGAAAGGTAAGGCGGGTCGGGCCTTGTTCGATGTGGAACCTGGGCGGCTCAATCCGCACCTCGCCTTTGTTGACGTGGCGGCGCAGCCAGTCCAGCACCGGGATCGGTGTGGTGGGGGCGTCGGTGCCGTAGTAGCGCATCAACAAGTCACGCGCCAGCGGGGTTTGCCACATCAGGCGGCCATCCGCCACACGCACGGTGATGCTGGCATACCCAAAGGCGTCCAGCGCACTGCGCGCCTGGCGCCGCTCGCGGGCACTTTGCAGGTGCACCGCCATGCGGGCCAGCACCTCTTTGGGCTTGATCGGTTTGGTCACGTAGTCGATCCCGCCTGCCTCAAGTGCGGCCACCAGGTGCTCGGTTTCGGTCAGGCCGGACATGAACCTATTTTCCTCAGTTCACCCTCCTAAAATTCGCACGAACTGAGGCCTGATGCGGGCTACAGGGTATTTTGGAGGATCACCCAATGGGTGAAGAGAATTTTGCACAAACAGCCCTCGTAAAAGCGGTCCAAGGAGCCGTTGCGGTGCAGTCGCAACCAAGTGGCGACCTGCGAGTTGCGACGCCGGGTGGCGTGTTTCAGGTCCGCTGGGACGACAACGCCAGTGCCAGCGCTTTGGGCCAGTTGGCGTTCTTTGCTGAATTTTTGGAAGTCTCAGGACTGTTTGAGCGTTGGGTAAAAAGTTGCCCGCTGGAATACACCAGCCCAAATGCGCCCGAAGTGCGCGACGTGCTGGGCACCTGGCTACTGTCTATTCTTGATGGCCAACGTCGCTATGCCCACATCAACGGCTTGCGTGGTGATGCTGTGGCGCCACAAATACTGGCAATGACTCGCATCATCAGCGACGAGAGCCTGCGTCGGGCCTTGAAAGCCTTGGCACCGAGCATCGGCAAAAGCTGCACACCGGACGTTCGGCTCAAACTGCAAGCCCAACTCGACAAGAGCACTGCCTGGATGGATGATGCACTGCGAGAAAGCACTTATGACGCCCTGAGCACCGATTGGATACTGGACTGCGACACCACCGTCAAACTGCTCTTTGGCAACCAAGACGGTGCCGAAATTGGCTACAACCCCACCAAGCCTGGGCGTCCCAGCCACAACATTCACACCTACTGGGTGGCCAATTTGCGGCTGGTCCTTGATGCTGAAGTCAAAGGCGGAAAAACCCAACCAGCCAAATACAGCTTGCCTGGCTTGATGCGCCTGCTCAAGGCACTCCCGCCGCAAAAGCGCCCCCAACTGGTGCGAGGTGACACTGCCTTCGGCAACGATCCTGTGATGGCAGAGCTGGAATCGATTGGCCAGAAGTATTTGACCAAACTGCGCCAGACTGTCGGTGTCAAGCGTCTGATTGAGCGCAACTGGTCACGCCAGGACTGGCAGGACGTGGGCCAGGGCAGCCAAGCGGTTGAGGCCAAACTCAAACTCGCAGGTTGGTCACAAGCCCGGAGGGTCGTGGTGGTGCGCAGTCCACTCAAGGCCACGCCTACCGCCGTGCAAGGCGTAGCGGGCAAAAAGGCAGCCAAGCGCCAAAAAGACTTTAACTTTGAAGGCTCCGATCCGGTCAAGCGCTGGGACTACGCCGTCTTGGTGAGCAATTCCAACTATGAGCTCAAAGCCATTGGCCAGCTCTACCGCGACCGGGCCGATTGCGAGAACGGTTTTGACGAATTGAAGAACCAATGGGGCTGGGGCGGCTACACCACGCAAGACCTAGAGCGCTGCAATCTATCAGCCCGA
>CAISLL010000325.1 GCA_903886165.1 uncultured beta proteobacterium
CCGTGAAATGCTTTGTGAATCGCGGTGGTAAGAGCGTCACCTTCCATGGTTTTGAGCAGGTAGCCGCTGGCACCACCATGCAAGGCTGCGGCCAGATCGTCCTCGTCTTCGCTCACCGTCAGCATCAGGATGCACACACCCGGCGCCACTTCAAACAATGAGGGCAAGGCGTCGACGCCATTCACACCGGGTAAATGGTTGTCCAGCAAGATCACATCGGGCTGCAGTTCTTTCGCTTTTCGCAAGGCTTCGCCAGCGTCTGCGGCATCACCCACCACCGACAAGCCCGCATCGCGTGCCAGCAGCGCAGTCAATCCACGGCGAAACAGTGTGTGGTCGTCCACCACCAGGATGCGGATGGGTGTGTGAGTGAGTTGGTTGGTCATGCCGTCGAATGGGTTGGGGAAGCCATACCTGCCTGAACGTTTTCAATGCGGGCGGGGTTGTTGGTGCTTGGGTGTGCGGGTGTAGCCAGTGTCAATATCACCGAACTGCCGCGCGACGGTGTGGAAATGACCTCAATGCTCGCACCGATGCGCTGGGCCCGCTCGGTCATGATGCGTATCCCGACATGGGTTTCGTTGGGGCGGTCAATTTCCGGGTTGAATCCAATGCCGTCGTCGCGCACCTCCAGTCGCCAGGTGGGTTGTTGCCGCACATCCAGCCAGGCTTGCGAGGCCCGGGCGTGTTTGCGGACATTGGACAACGCCTCCTGCACGATGTGCAGCACCTGAATCTGCACGTCGGGTGCCAGCGGCAAGCCTTGACCCTGCATGGACAGCGTGGTCTTGATACCGCTCTGATGTTCGAATTTTTGCAGCGTGGTGGCCAGCGCCGGTTCAATGTCTTCGGTGTTGGTGCGGGTCCTGAAGTGCAGCAGCAGTTCCCGGACATCGCCGTAACTCTCCTTCACGCCAGCGTCAATTTCTTCGAGGATTTTTGCAACCTCTGCGGCATTTTGCGTCTTGAGGGCATCGCGCATCAATTGCACCTGAATCTTCAAAAAAGCCAGCGACTGCGCGATGGAATCATGCAGCTCACGTGCCAGCAGGTGGCGTTCTTGTGACACCGCGGCTTCTTTTTCAAGAGCGTTCAGGCGCAAGTTTTCCATGCCGCTGGCCAGGTGGCTGCTCAAGGCCTCAAGCAGGGAACGTTCCGCTGGCATCGGGCTGGTGCGGGCGTGATAAAAAAGGTCGACCTCGCCCATCACATGTGCATGCAGGCGTACTGGGATGGTCACCAGGGTTTCAAATCCAGCCTTGGTGCAGTGCGCCAAAGATTTGGGTGCCATGTCCCGAATCGGGATCACGCTCAGCGCAGCATACACCGCTGCAGCGCCGCAATGGCAGTCGCCAGCTGAAATGCATTGCTCTGCATCCACCATGGCCGCCGGTAATCCGTGTGCGGCCAGCATCAGATGGCGCTCGCCGCCCTGGCTTGACCAGCGCAGTGCGACGCCATCTGCATGGGAAATCCTGGCAATACTCTTGGTGAAATCTTGCGCCAATGCATCCAGGGAGGTGGCTTTGGCGACCAGGTTGGTCACCTCATACAGGCTTTCCAGCCGCTCGGATTTTTCATGCAGCAACAGTGTTTTTTCTGCCACCTTGCTTTCCAGGTTTTTGTACATGGACTGCAGGTGCTCGGCCATGCCGTTGAAACCGTCGGCCAAGGTGCCAAACTCGTCGCTGGACAGGCGCTCCACGCGGGCATCAAAATTGCCGGACTGGATTTTTTCAGTGGCTTCCTTCAGTTGTCCCACCGGCTCAAGCACAAAGAGGTAGCCGGTGTACAGCAACACAGTGGCTCCCACTATGACCGATGCCAGCATGCTCATCTGCAGCAGATGGAGCAGCGCCATCCATTGCGAAATGTGCACCTCAATGCTATTCACAAAGGCGTCAATGTGGGATGCGAACGCGACCGTGTCCGTGCGCAGTGCCGCAAAACTTGCCGGCTTGCCTTGAATCCACCGGGCCTGGTACTGCGCCCAATCTGCCTCGACCACAGCAAAACGTTGGGTGGTGTCAACATCCCACGGCACAAACAGGGGGCGCTCCGGGTCACCTTTTTTCAACGTCGCCAGACTGCGCTCGAACTCCGCCGTCTGGTCTGGCAACTGGCTGGTTTCGCCGGTGCCTACCGAGAGCGACATGCGGTAAGACTGCATGCGCATGCGACCCGCTTCGTTGACGGCGGCAGCACCCCCATCAAGCTGCCATGACACCCACAACGTGGCTGCCGTGGCGATGAACACCAGCAGCAAAAACGGCGTGCCCACTATCAGCAGCTTGGCACCCAGGTTCCAGTGGCGGGTATGGGCCATGATGAGTATCAGGTGATGGCGAGCTGGCGCTCAGGCCCGGTGTTCAGAACTGGCATCGCGCACATCTGCCACGGGTTGCTGACCAAAGTCGGGTCGGGCCAACCAGGCAAGCACATGTGCGGCCGCCTCGCTGGCGCTGCTGAGTTTTCCCGATTGTTTCAGTTGCGCGAATCCTGACTGGTCCGGGAAGGCGTCCGGGGTAGCGCTGCGCAGCTGGGTTTGCATGTCGGTGTCAACCACGCCGGGGGCCAAGGCGCAGACTTTCGCGCCATTGGGCACTCGCGCCTCGTCCAGCGCCAGACACCTTGTGAAATGGTCCATACCGGCCTTGGCCGCGCAGTAAGCTGACTGCGAGGCCATGGGGCGGCGGCCCAGGCCCGAAGAAATATTCAGCACCCTGCGGGGAATCTGAAGGTGCGAGGTGGCGTTCAGGAAGGCCGCAGTGAGCAGCATCGGGGCCTCCAGTCCGACCCGCAGCGCGCGTGCCAGTTCAACCGGGTCTGAGGTACGCAGTGGCGCAATGGCGGGAATCACGCCCGCGTTGTTGATCAGGGTGACGCTGCCCAGCGTGGGAGCATCCAGGGTGTGTAGCCACTGCGCAAGTTGGTTGGCGACTGGCAGGGCCTCTGTCAAATCCAGCGGCCATTGCGTCAGTGCACAATTCAGTGCAGCTGCCCGGATCGTCAATGCCTGATTTTGGTGGCGAGACATGCACAGCAATTGGTGGTCTGGCGCCAGCAGTTGCTCTGCCATGGCCAGGCCCATGCCGCGAGATGTCCCGGTGAGGATGTAGAGATGTGTGCTCATGTGTCTGCCTTCAAAAAGGTGCGGGGCTGACGAACCGGATGTTTTCGCGGCTCGCCGGGTGGATAAATTCAAGCGCGCAGGCGTGCAGCAGCAGGCGGTTGGACAGGGCGGCCACGCGCGGGGGTGCATACAGTACGTCGCCAAGAATCGGGTGGCCGATGGCCTGCAGATGTACCCGGAGCTGATGAGACCTGCCGGTGACTGGCTCCAGCGCCAGACGGCTGCTGCCCAGCGTGAGATTGGTGGAACGTAATTGCCAGCGCGTGCTGCTGGGTTTGCCGTGCACGGGCTCAATGATGCGCCGTGGGCGATTGGGCCAGTCCAGAAAAATCGGTAAATCAATCAGTTGCCAGGCAGAATCCGGCGCTTGAATCAGACCGTCCACCACGGCCTCGTAGCGTTTGAGCACCGTGCGCGCCGCAAATGCATCGTTCAGGCTGCGCTGGGCCGCCGCGCCGCGCGCCATCACCAGCAGGCCTGAGGTGGCCATGTCAAGGCGGTGCACGACCAAGGCATCCGGGTAGTGCCACAAGGCGCGGCTGCTCAGGCAGTCCTGTTTGTCTTCGCCACGGCCGGGCACGCTCAGCAGGCCGGCGGGTTTGTTCAGTACCACCAGCGTGTTGTCTTCGTAAATGACATCGAGTTCAGTCACGAGCGAGCGACTGGGAAAGCAGTTTTTGAACCGTGGCGCACAGTTCGTCGACATCATTGGGTTTGTGGATCAGCGCGTTGGCACCCGCAGCCAGTGCGTCGCGCTCAATCTCAGGGGTGACGTAACCGGACGCCAGTGCCACTGGCAGATTGGGCAGCAGCGCCTTGACTTCACGCAACAAGTCCACGCCGCTGTAGCCGGGCATGTTGTAGTCGGTCACCAGCAAGTCGCAGGCGCGGGGGTCGCCACGCAACAGTTCCAGCGCCTGCAGCGGGTCGGTGAAAGTGATGACGCGGTATCCCTTGCGTGTCAGCAAACGCTTTACCAAAAACACCAGGGCTTCATCGTCATCCACGTACATCACACATTGTCCGGAGCCCATCGCCGACGGGGTTTCAACAGGCAAAGTGCTGCTTGGTTCGACTTGTGCGTCAGCCACCGGAAAATCCAGCGTGAAGGTGCTGCCTTGTCCCGGTGTGCTTTGGACCCTGACATTGCCTTGGTGCGCGCGCATGATCCCGTGGACCACAGACAGACCAAGACCAGTGCCTTGGCCGACCGGTTTTGTTGTGAAAAAGGGCTCAAAAATGCGTTCCAGGGTCACCTCACTCATGCCGCTGCCGGTGTCGCTGACGGTCAGCCGTACGTGTTGTCCGCGCAGGCCGCCGCGCCGCTCAGTGGGGTCTTCACCAGTGCGCAAGGCGTAAGACAGCGCCACGCGCAGGGTGCCCGCGTGTTGCGCCATGGCATGAATGGCGTTGGTGCACAAATTGAGCAGTGCCTGTTCAATTTGCGTGGCGTCTGCCAGAACTAACGGGGTTGTGGCGTCAATGCTGGCCTGCAAGCTGACGTGGGGGGGCAGGGTGACTTTGACCAGGCGCAGAGTCTCATGCACCACGTCTGCCAGCTGCAGCGGTGCCAGGTGCTGCGGCTCATTGCGGCTGAAAGTCAGAATCTGGCGCACCAGGTCACGCGCGCGCCGGCCCGCCTTGTCGATTTCGGTCAGGCTCGCCGTCACGCCGCTGTCCACGTTGGCGTCCAGTCTGGCAAGTGCCACGTTGCCAAGAATGGCGCTGATGATGTTGTTGAAGTCATGTGCAATGCCGCCGGCCATGGTGCCAATGGCCTGCATTTTTTGTGATTCACGCAACTGTGACTCAAGTGCCGTGCGGTGTGCCTCCATTTTTTTGCGGGCGGTCAGATCGTGCGCAAACAAGGTGATAAGGTCGCCATCGTCATGGTGTTCAAACGACAGGCTCACTTCCAGGGACACCTGGTCACCCTGGCTGGTCAGACCAATCATTTCACCCAATTGCGCATGGCTGGTGATGTCGCTATAGGACAGTGCGTGCTCAGCGTCGGGTAAAAAATCGGTCAGCGGGCGGCCCAGCGCCTGGTC
>CAISLL010000326.1 GCA_903886165.1 uncultured beta proteobacterium
CCAAAGCCGCGCCATGGATGACACCGGTTTTGTGCAACCTACCTACCGGCAATTACGCGCCGTTCGCGGCACGCGGTCGGTCTACCACAACAACGCGATTCAGTCGTGGCTGGTGCAGGAAAACGGCGAGGTGAAGAATGTTCAACTGTCGTAGCGCGATCATCGGCCTGGCACTGCTGATTTTTGGCGGCACAGGCGCGGCCCAATCGGTGGCCGCCTTGGCAAGCTTGGGGCGCGATGCCACGCCTGCCGAAGTGGCGGCCTGGGACATTGATGTGCGCCCCGATTTCAAGGGCTTGCCGACCGGTTCTGGCAGCGTGGCATCGGGCCAACTGATTTGGGAAGACAAGTGCGCCAGCTGCCACGGCTTCTTCGGAGAGTCAGGCGAAAAATTCAGTCCGGTCATTGGCGGTGTCCAGCCGTGGGACATGGAGACCGGTCACGTGGCCAACCTGACAAGACCTGACTATCCCTGGCGCACCACGTTCATGAAAGTTGCCACCATTTCCACGGTGTGGGACTTCATCAACCGCGCCATGCCCTGGACGGCGCCCAAGACCCTGAAAACCCATGAGGTCTACGCGGTGCTGGCGTACATGCTGCACCTGGCGGGCATCGTGCCCGAGGACTTCACCCTGGACGAGAAAACCATTCGGGACGTGCAGGCGCGTTTGCCCAACCGCCATGGTATGACCACTGACCATGCCTTGTGGCCCGGCAATGAATTTGGCGGCACCAAGACGCCTGATACACACAACGTGGCGTGCATGAAAAACTGCGCCCCCATGCCCGTGGTCATGCCAAATCCAGGCATCAGGAATGAATGACAAACGACCCGGCCAGCCCGGCCTTTTCACCCTTTGGCAAGCGAGTGTGATCCAATGAATTTGACCAAACGCGAATTTTTTCAGGTGCTGGGTGCTGGCACCATGGCCGGCATGGGGCTGGGTGCCTACGCGCAGGCCGATGTGGCCACCGCAGCCAATGGGCTTTACGACATACCCAAGTTTGGCAATGTGTTCTTTTTGCACATGACCGATTGCCATGCGCAGCTCAAGCCAATCCATTTCCGCGAGCCCAGTATCAACCTTGGCTTTGGCAGCATGAAAGGCCGATTGCCGCACCTGGTGGGTGAACATTTGCTCAGGGTGTCCAAGGTGCGGCCCGGCAGCGCCGAGGCGCATGCACTCACGTATCTGGATTACGAGCAAGCTGCCAAACGCTACGGCAAGGTGGGTGGTTTTGCCCATTTGGCGACCTTGGTGAAACGCATGAAGGCCAGCCGCCCGGGCGCGTTGCTGCTGGATGGCGGTGATACCTGGCAGGGCTCCGGCACGGCCTTGTGGACCAAAGGGCAGGACATGGTGGAGGCCTGCAAACTGCTGGGTGTGGATGTGATGACTGGTCACTGGGAATTCACCCTGGGCATGGAGCGTGTCAAGGAAATCATTGAAAAAGACTTCGCCGGAAAAATTGATTTTGTGGCGCAAAACGTCAAGACCAATGATTTTGGTGACCCGGTTTTCAGTCCCTACGTGATTCGCGAAATCAATGGCATTCCCTGCGCCATCATTGGCCAGGCTTTTCCCTACACACCTATTGCCAACCCGCGCTACATGATGGTGGACTGGGCCTTTGGCATTCAAGATGAGAACATGCAGAAAATGGTGGACGAAGCCCGCGGCAAGGGGGCTCAGGTGGTGGTGGTTCTCAGCCACAACGGCATGGACGTCGACCTGAAAATGGCCAGCCGCGTGCGTGGCATAGACGCCATCATGGGCGGCCACACCCACGACGGCATGCCGGTGGCCAGCATCGTCAGCAACCAGGGTGGCAAAACCCTGGTGACCAATGCGGGCTCGAACGCCAAGTTTCTGGGCGTGCTGGACCTGGAAGTCAAGGACAAAGTGATCACCGACTTCCGCTACAAACTGCTGCCGGTGTTTGCCAACATGTTGCGCGCCGACCAGGAGATGGATGCGCTCATCACCAAAGTCCGCGCGCCCTATGAAGCCAGGCTCAATGAAAAACTGGCGGTCACTGAGGGCACCTTGTACCGCCGTGGCAACTTCAATGGCACCGGCGACCAGTTGCTGGTGGATGCCTTGATGGAAGTGCAGGGCGCTGACCTGGCGTTTTCGCCGGGCTTTCGCTGGGGCACCACGCTATTGCCCGGTCAGGCCCTCACGCGCGAATGGTTGATGGACATGACCGCCACCACCTATTCCTATGCCACCGTGACCGAGATGACTGGCAACACCATCAAGGCGGTGCTGGAAGATGTGTGTGACAACCTGTTCAACCCCGACCCGTATTATCAGCAGGGGGGTGACATGGTGCGCGTGGGTGGCCTGCAATACAGTTGCAGCCCGCTGCAGGGCATGGGCCAACGCATCAGCGACATGCGCCTGAACGGCAAGCTGATCGATGCCGACAAAAAATACAAGGTGGCCGGTTGGGCACCTGTGGCCGAAGAAGCACAAACCATGGGCAATCCGATGGTGTGGGAGGTGGTTGAGGCCTGGCTCAGGGCGCGCGGTGGCAAGGTGTCGAGGCGCAAGCTCAACACACCCAAAATCATCGGCGCCTTGCCAAACCCCGGTTATGCAGCCTGAGGTGCTCGGGCTGATTTACCCTGTTTTCTATGATAAATTGGCATGTAGACCTTATTTTATAATCATAAATAGCTATATTTATAATAGCGTCTGTTGGCCTTGACGAGGTGGTTCATGGCCTTGGATTGGCGTCAGCCCTGTCTTGTTTCGCTGCCGTCCATGGCTGTGAAAACGGTGGATTGGCAGTAACATTTCAGCCATGCTCAAGAGCCCCGATTTTCTTCCTTCAACCCTCACGGTGGCTTCACACCGTGTGCCTTTAAGTGCCGGACAGGCCTTGTTTGCCTGCAACGCACCGGTTGAGCATGTGTACTGGGTTTTGCGCGGTGAGGTGGTGGCCCTGCGGCGTATGCCATCGGGACGGGACGCAGTGCTCATGCGTGGTCATTCTGGTGAATTTTTTGCCGAGTCAAGCATGTACATGCCTTTCTACGACTGTGCGGCGGTGGCTCGCAAACCTTCGGTGGTGTTGGCGTTGCCACTTCGCACGTTGCGCCAGGCTCTGGCAGATGATGGGCATTTTGCCGACATGTTTTTGCGCAACGTGGTGCTTGGCTTGCGGCGGCAAAGCTCGCGTGTGGAACGGCTGCGCCTGCGCGGTGCCAGTGAGCGCATTCAGCACTACCTGAGTTGCGAGGCCTCCGCCGATGGCTGCTGCCAGCTTGACATTCCCTTGTCGGAATGGGCACTTGAACTGGGACTGGAGCCTGAAACCCTGTATCGCACCCTGCGTGTTCTGGAGGAAAACGGGGTGGTGACGCGTGACAAGCAACGCATGCGCCTGTGCACGGGCACCTGATTCCGCATATTGATCCCTGCAACCTGACTTCGATCATGTTTGATCGGGTAAGCACCTAATAAATTTGTGACTGCTTCTATTAGCATTAACTAAATAATTTATCAGGAGACCTCACTATGCAAACTCGTCGCGAGACACTCAAGCGCAGCGCCGTTGTGGCGGGCCTGCTGGCCACCACCGGGCTGTTCCCCCAATATGCCCTGGCTTTCAACAAAGCCGCCTTTGAGGCGAAATCATTGGTTGATGCGTTCAAGGCCCTCGGGGTGGCGTCGCCTGTGGAAAGCAAGGACGTGACCATTGTGGGCCCTGACATCGCTGAAAACGGTGCGGTGGTGCCCTTCACCATCAGCACCACCCTGGCTGGTGTCAAGCACATGGTCTTGCTGGTTGAAAAGAACCCCTCGGTGTTGATTGCCCAGTTCAATGTGACCGACATGGTGGAGGCCAACTTTGTCACGCGTTCCAAAATGGGGCAGTCCTCTGACGTGTATGCCGTGGCGATTACAAACGACGGCAAGGCACTGTTCGCAAAAAAAGAAGTCAAGGTCACCCTGGGTGGTTGTGGCGGCTAAGCCCTGCTTTTTCCTCGCGTGCGGACATCGCCAAATCTTGGCACAGCAACCAATTCAATGAATCAAGGAGTTAAAAATGGCAGATCCAATGCGCATTCGCGCCAAAGTAGAAGGCGGCAAAACCACGGTTCGGGTCCTGATGAGCCACGAGATGGAGTCTGGCCAGCGCAAGGATGCTGCGGGCAAAGTCATTCCGGCTATGCACATCACAGAGGTCAGCGCCAGCCACAACGGCAAGGTGGTGCTGACGGCCGACTGGGGTTCGGGCGTGGCAAAAAACCCGTTTTTGCAATTCAATGTAAAAGGCGGCAAGGTGGGTGACAAGGTGTCGGTGACCTGGAAAGACAACAAGGGCGACACCCGCACGGACGAAGTTGTGGTTGCCTGAGGTGATCTGGAAAGGCTGATGCTCAGCCCTTCAATTCAGCGTGTTTACTCACCTTTGCAGGATTTCACAATGAAAAAAAATGTATTGTTGCTGGCAGCCCTTGGGTTGTCCGCCATGGCGGCCCTTGCCCAGAAATCGGAGGCCATTCAATCCATCGAGGCCTACCGCGCCATGTTGGCCGACGGCAACCCTGCTGAATTGTTTGAGGCCAAGGGCGAAGACCTCTGGAAGCAAAAGCGTGGGCCTAAAAACGTTTCACTTGAGCAATGTGATCTGGGGCAGGGCCCCGGTGTGATCAAAGCCGTGTTTGTCACTTTGCCGCGCTATTTTGCAGACACCCAGAAAGTGCAAGACCTGGAGTCGCGTCTGTTGAGTTGCATGGAAAACTTGCAAGGCTTCAACGCGGCTGAGATCGCCAAAACCCCGTTTGGCAAAGGCGAGCAAAACACCCTGACCGCTTTGGCCACCTGGATTGCCGGCGAGTCGCGTGACATGAAGTTCAACCTGCCCCAGGGGCACGCCAAGGAACAGGTGGCCTATGAGGTGGGCAAGCGGCTGTTTTTCCAACGCGGTGGCCCGCATGATTTTGCGTGTGCGTCATGCCATGGCTTGGACAACTTGCGCATCCGTCTGCAAGACTTGCCGAATCTGATCAAGAACCCGGGTGATGGCATCGGCTTTGCGGCATGGCCTGCGTACCGGGTGTCGAACGGTCAGATGTGGGGCATGCAGCAGCGCCTGAA
>CAISLL010000327.1 GCA_903886165.1 uncultured beta proteobacterium
ACCTACCCAGGCCTGTTTGCCGCCCTGGCCACCGGCAACGCAGTGATTGTCAAAGCGCATGAAAACGCCATTTTGCCCGCCGCCATCACCGTGCGCACGATCCGCGCGGTGTTGTCTGAGCATGGCATGGACCCCAATCTGGTCACGCTGTGTATCCCGGACAAGCGCGAAACCACGCAAGCGCTGGTGACCCACACTGCGGTGAAATCGGTCGATTTTACGGGTGGTAACGTGTTTGGCCAGTGGCTGATTGAGAATTGCCGCCAGGCCCAGGTGTATGCCGAGTTGGCCGGTGTCAACAACATCGTGATCGACTCGACCGATGCCTACAAGCCGATGCTGCGCAACCTGGCGTTCACGCTGTCGCTGTACTCGGGCCAGATGTGCACCACCTCGCAGGCATTGTTTGTGCCTGCGGGCGGCATTGACACCGAGGACGGTCACAAGAGTTATGACGAGGTGTGTGCCGACCTTGCGCGCGCGGTGGAGGGCTTCCTGGCCAAACCCGAGGTGGCGCTGGCCGTGTTGGGCGCAGTGCAATCGCCCGCCACGCTGGAACGCATTGCGCTGGCCAATGGTGGCACGCTGGGCAAGGTGTTGCTGGCTTCCAAAAAGCTCGACAACCCTGAATTCCCCAAGGCCGAAGTGCACACCCCGGTGCTGCTCGCCTGTGACGCGTCAGACGAATCCGCCTATATGGAAGAGCGTTTTGGTCCTATCACTTTTGTCGTGCGCTGTGCGGATACGACAAGCGCTATAGCCTTGTCAGAGCGTATTGTTTCGACCCACGGCGCGTTGACTGCCGGTATCTACTCAACCTCGTCTGAAGTCATCGACGCCATGACGACCGCCACCTGGCGCTCCAAAGTGGCCTTGTCCATCAACCTGACCGGCGCGGTATTTGTCAACCAGTCCACCGCGTTTTCCGACTACCACGGCACCGGTGGCAACCCGGCGGCGAATGCCTCGTATTCGGATTCGGCCTTTGTGGCCAACCGTTTCCGCGTGGTGCAACGCCGCACCCACGTTTAAGGCATTGCCATGACCTACCAAAACATCCGCTTTGAAACTCAGGACGGCATTGCCCGCCTGACGCTGAATCGCCCCGACAAGCTCAACAGCTTTACCGGTGCCATGCATGCCGAATTGCGCAGCGCGCTTGATGTGGTGCAAACCGACAAAACCATCCGCGTGTTGGTCATCACCGGTGCGGGCAGGGGCTTTTGTGCCGGGCAAGACCTGGCCGACCCCGACATGGCGATGGGCCCGATGCAGCCTGACATTGGCAACGTGGTCGAGCAAAACTACAAGCCGCTGATTCTGGCCTTGCAAAACCTGCGCGTGCCGACCGTGGCACAAGTCAACGGCATTGCCGCCGGGGCTGGGGCCAGCCTGGCGCTGGCCTGTGATCTGGTGATTGCGGCCAAGTCGGCCTCGTTCTTGCAGGCTTTCAGCAAAATCGGGTTGATTCCCGACACCGGTGGCACCTGGTTTTTGCCACAGCGCGTGGGCATGGCCCGCGCCATGGGGCTGGCCATGCTGGCGGAAAAACTGCCCGCCGAAAGAGCTGCTGAGTGGGGCCTGATCTGGCAAGCCGTGGACGACGCTGACCTGGCATCCACGGTGGACAAACTCGCAGCCCAGCTGGCCACCATGCCGACCAAGGCGCTGGTGCGCACCCGCGCCGCCATGCACGCCGCGCCCAACCACACGCTGGAGCAACAGCTCAGCATGGAAGGTGGCTTCATGCGTGAACTTGGCTGGAGCCCGGATTTTGCCGAGGGTGTGGCCGCTTTCATGGAAAAGCGTGCCCCCAAGTTCACCGGGAACTGAACGTCATGTCACAAGCGCTTTCTACACACACGTTGGTCGCCGTCATCGGTGCCGGTGCCATGGGTGCCGGCATTGCCCAGGTGGCAGCCAGCGCCGGGCACACCGTGAAACTGCTCGACAACCGCCCCGGTGCGGCCATTCAGGCGATTGCAGGCATTCGTGCCCAGTTTGAAAAAATGGCGGCCAAAGGCAAACTCACCCCTGCCGCCGCCCAAGCAGCGGGCGAGCGTCTGCAGGCTGCCGAGCAAGTGGCTGACCTGGCCGCCGCTGGCTTGGTGGTTGAGGCCATTGTGGAAAACCTCGCCGTCAAACAACAGCTGTTCAAAGACCTGGAGGCCGTGGTGTCTGAGGGCTGCATTCTGGCCAGCAACACCTCCTCGATTTCCATCACCGCCATTGGTGCCGCACTGACAAACCCGCAGCGCCTGGCAGGTCTGCACTTCTTCAACCCGGCCCCTTTGATGGCGCTGGTGGAAGTGGTGTC
>CAISLL010000328.1 GCA_903886165.1 uncultured beta proteobacterium
CCATGGCTTGGACAACTTGCGCATCCGTCTGCAAGACTTGCCGAATCTGATCAAGAACCCGGGTGATGGCATCGGCTTTGCGGCATGGCCTGCGTACCGGGTGTCGAACGGTCAGATGTGGGGCATGCAGCAGCGCCTGAACGACTGTTACCGCCAGCAGCGTTTTCCCTACCCGGGCTTTGCCAGTGATGCCACGGTGGCGTTGGGTGTCTATCTGGGTGTGAACAGCCAGGGTTCAAAGTCGGTCGCTCCGGCACTCAAACGCTAATGGATTGGAGAAGCCACATGAAGAATCAAACTGCAATTGTGTTTTCGACTATCTCGCTGGTGCTGGTCGCTGGGTGTGCGTCCGTTCCCGGTTCGGCTGAATTGGACAAGATCACCGCCGACATTGTGAAAGCCTCTTTTACGGACAAAGGCATTGTCAAAGTAGGGGTGTTGAATCCTGAAGACATCAATGTGGCTTGCAGCGCAGCAGACGTTGCCGGCAAGCCTCTCGATCGCGAGATTGCTGCAGCGCTGGAGGCTGTCCAGCTCAAGACCATCAAGTGGCCTGCAGACGGTAACTACATGGGTGACTGGAAAAAGGGCGAGAGCCTGGCGCAAAGTGGCCGTGGCCTGACATGGACCGACGAAGCAGGCGAGGCCAATGGCGGCAATTGCTACAACTGTCACAAGCTGGATCCGAAAGAAATTTCCTACGGCACCATTGGCCCAAGCCTGTACAACTACGGCAAGATTCGTGGTGTCACGGCTGACCCCACCAGCCCCTCGTCAAAAGCCATGATTGAGTACACCTGGGGCAAGATCTGGAACGCAAAAGCCTACAACGCCTGTTCGGTGATGCCACGTGCCGTGCACAAAGGCATCATCACTGAAGCCCAGGCACGGGACCTGATGGCCTTGCTGCTGGATCCCAAGTCGCCTGTGAACCAGTAATCCCATTTCGAAATCATCCGTGTCGTTGTTGCTTCGCCTTGTCGTGCGTCTGCACTGCCTGCGGCTTCGCGCCTAGACACAAATGATTTGGAAAAGGAATAACGGCTGCCAAGGCCGTGGCCCGAGCAGCGGCGAGCCTGTGTACCGGTCAATTCGCGTTCTGCACGGTCTGCGCGGTGCGCATGGCGGCAGCACTGCGCACCAGTTCGGTCACCAGTTGATCCACCCAGGCCTCAAAACTCAGGTGTGAACTGTCCGCCTGGTGCAGATGCGCCACCAGGTCTGTGGCCCTGGCCCAGGCCAGCAGGGCGTCAAAAGATATCGTCTGCACTTCGAGCAGCTTGAACTTGACCAATACCTTGGCTGCATAGCGGGTGTGTTTGGCTGAGTCATTCATGAAGCTGCCCAGACGCTTGCGGGCACGTGCCAGGGCGCCTGGCACATCGGTGAATGCCGGGCCGTGGCCAGGAATGACGGTTCTGGCGTTCAGCGATTCGATCAGGTCAAGCGTTTGCCCCACTTCGGCAAACGCATCGTCTCCATCAAGCTCCGGGAATACCACACCAAAGCCGTTTTCCCAAAGGGCATCGGCGGACAGCAGCAAGCGTGATGTCGGCTCGAACAAAATCACCGAATTGGGGTCGTGGCCGGGTGCGGCGTGTATCTGCCAAAGCTGGTCGCCCAAGGTGATCTCGGTGTCAGGCTGCAGTGCGGCGCTGAAGGTAAAGTGCTCGCAGGTTTGCCCGGTGGGTGTGTAGGAGAGGGCGTAGGGGTCCCAGGCGGCCACATGGGTAGCCTGACCCGGTGGGATCAATGTTTGCAGCTGGGGGTAGCGCGCTTGCAGCGCCGCGTTGCCACCACAATGGTCGCTGTGCAAATGGGTGTTGACCAGCACATCGAGCGCGCGACCCTCTAGCCCTGCTTCCAAGAGCGCCAGAGTTTGCCCGGCATGGGTGGCATAGCCGCTGTCAATCAGGGCGCATTGGGCTGGCCCACAAATCAGGATGTTGTTGGACGACAGCCAGCCGCGCTCCAGCAGGGCGATGCCTTTGGGAAGTTTCGGGTGTTCTGTCATGGGGAAAAACCAAGGGTCAGGGTCAATTCGGACTCACAGGTCGCAAGGTCGGCATCAAACAGCTGGTTGATCCAGGCCGATTCCCGGGTGCGAATGGTGTCCAGGAAGGTATTGACGGCACCACTATTTGCCATGCCGGAAAAATGGTCAAAGCCAGCCTCAAGAAATCCTTGCAAGGAACCCAGCCCGGCGATTTCTGCCGGGCGGCGCATCATTTTGAGCAGCAACCGCAGGCCTGGCTTGCGGGTCAGACGGCCCAGCGATTCGCCAATATGGAGCACAGTTGCCAGTTGCCAGTTGCGTTCGCTGCGCTGATCTACTGAGCGCCAGGCCGTCAGGTAGCGTGCCGTGTCGCTCAGACCACTGGTTTCGCACCAGGCATGCGCCATGGCCAAGTCGAGTTCTTCGGTTTGTCGGTGCAGCACCGCCAGGGTGCGCACGGTGGTTATCACCGACTCAGGGAAGGTGCGCTCCATGGCAGGGGCAATGCGCGCAAACTGGGCATCCCGGTCGCTGTAATCTTTTGCACTGTAGAGTTCTTCCAGAAAGAAGCTGATGCTTGGCGCAAACGTGGGGTTGGCCAGCAGGTCGGGGTAAGTGCCGGCAAAACGCTGCGCCTGCAGGTGTTTGATGCTCCGCAGCGCCCGGGCCAGTTCGCCGGGGGTGTTGGCCAGTTGCCGAAGCTCGGCGACACGGGCCAGTGCTTCGCGTATCTCTTCTGAAGCTGTCATATAGCGGGAAGTTTATCGGTGCGCTGCCATACAAACTGCGCGAAACGCGACACATGCCCGAGAATTCTGATGTTTAGGGATGGTTATCTAGGGAAAACCCTTATATTTGTGGCCATGTCTGACACATTTTCTTTTCGCCATGACCCCCTGCATGCATCAAGCCGCCATTTGGGTGGAGCATTGTTTCAGGCTGACGCGGCGCGTCGGCCGGGCAAGCCGGATGTGGTTGTTCCGATTCGCTCTTTGGGCGAAAACCACCGCGCACGCATTGCCGGGCATCTGAAAATGCTGGATGCGCATGACCGTTATTTCCGTTTTGGTTTCAATGCATCCGACGAGCAGATAGATCGTTACGTGGCAGCCCTGGATTTTGATAGGGATGAGATTTTCGGTATTTACAACCGCCATCTGCAACTGATTGCCACCGCCCACCTTGCCTTTTCGCGCGATGAACGCCTGAATGCCTGTGCCGAGTTTGGCGTGTCGGTATTGGCGCGAACGCGTGGACGGGGTTTTGGCAAACGGCTGTTCGAGCGCGCCTTGATGCACGCGCGCAACCAGGGCGTGCGCATGATGTTTTTGCATGTGTTGAGCGAAAACAAGGTCATGCTCAAGATTGCCCGGGATGCGGGCGCCACGGTGGAGCGCGATGGGGCAGAGACCGAGGCCCACCTGCGCCTGCCACCGTCAACACTGAACAGCCATGTGACTGAACTGCTGGAAGAGCATCTGGCGCAGGCCAATTACCAGATCAAAGTGCAGGCCAAGCAGTTTCGCGACATGGTGACGCGCATGCAGAACAGTTGGCGTGAGGCCACTTCTGGCGACCAGTTGAACTGAGGTCAACACCGCCGCAATAGCGCAAACGGCGGGTGCTGGCCGGTCATCTTGGTTATCCGCTATCCTTATGGTGTGTTCAACAATGGCATGTTCTGCCTGAATGGCTGTGTCAGACCCCAACCCCATGCGTCCCGACCGGGAAGATAACCGCACCTTTTTACAGAAAATTGCCGAGTTCATTCACCCTGGACCGGACTCGACCGACGAACTCCTCGACACACTGGTGGATGCAGAGCACAACCAACTGATTGGGGCCGATTCCCGGAAGATGCTGGAAGGCGTGATCCGCATGGCGGAGATGAGCGCCGGTGATGTGATGGTGCCTTCCACGCGCATGGAACTGGTCAACATTGAAGACCCGTACGACACCTTGATGCATGGCGTGATCGACACGGCGCACTCCCGTTTTCCCGTGTATGAGGGCGAACGCGAAAACATCATTGGCATTCTGATGGCGAAAGACCTGCTCAAATTGCAACGGGCACCGGAGCTGAACATTCGCGCCCTGTTGCGCCCAGCGGTGTTCGTGCCAGAGAGCAAGGGCTTGAACGATTTGCTGCGTGATTTTCAGAGCAACCACAACCACCTGGCGATCGTGATTGATGAGTTTGGCCGTGTCGCGGGCCTGGTCACGATCGAAGATGTGCTGGAGGAAATTGTGGGTGAGATCGAGGATGAATTTGACATAGCTGAGGACGAGGGCGATATTTTTGGCTTGGCCGACCGCAGCTACCGCGTCAGCGGCGACACCACCATCGAGCGCGTCGAGCATGCGTTTCGTGTCAAGCTTGTCAGCACCGACCCGGACGACGAATTCGACACCATTGGCGGCCTGATTGCGCATGAGATGGGCCATGTGCCACGACGTGGTGAACACTATGTGATGGCAGGCCTCGACTTTTCCGTGATGCACACCAAGGGTGGCGCGGTGAAGTGGTTCAAGGTGTCGCCGGTGCCTGATGGCCGGACTTGACCCGAACGGGGGCGGTCACAGTCTGTTTGTGCGCCAGCGGCAAGGCCACCGGCTGTGGGCTGCCGTGCTTGCACTTCTTGCGGGTGGCTTGCAGGCAGCCAGCCTGGCTTGGCCGGTCGGCATGCCCGTGCTGTTTCAGGGGTTTGGCCTGGTGCAGGGCCAACCTCTTTGGTGGGGCCAGCTGCTGGCGCTTGCCATGCTGGTGCATTTGTTGTTGCGAAGTGACAGCGCACGCAGCGCGGCCTGGCGTGGCGGGCTTTTCAGCACGGCCTGGCTGGCCTGCACTTTTGCCTGGCTGTTCACCTCCATGCACACCTATGGCGGCCTGGGCGCGCCGCTGTCCGCGTTGGCGGTGCTGGCGCTGGCCGCAGCGCTGGCACTCTATTACGCGGCGTCTTCATGGTGCTTTTGGCATCTATCCCATATAAATAAATGGCTAGTAGCTATTTATTTTGTGTCTCTGTGGGTGTTGGCAGAGATGGCTCGCGGGATGTTGTTGACCGGGTTTGGCTGGGGTGCCATTGGTTACGCCCATGTGAACGGCCCATTGTCTGGCGCCTTTTCCTGGCTGGGACTGTATGGCGTCAGCGCGCTGGGCGCGTTGCTGGCGGTGCTGCTGGCCTTTATGCTGGGTGCCCGCAGCTGGCTTGCGCTAGGGCAGCCGGCCTTGGCAGTGGCTGCAATGCTGTCGATGCTGCATCTCTTGCCTGTCCCAAAGGGTGCCGATACTGGTACGTTGGATGTGACGCTGTTGCAGGGCAACATTGCCCAGGATGAAAAATTTGAACAAGCCAGCGGCGTACCGAAGGCCCTGCGCTGGTACGGTGAGCAGCTCAATGCCAACAAGGCGTCGTTGATCATCTCGCCAGAGACTGCCCTGCCACTGCTGCCGGAGCAGTTGCCGCAAGGCTATTGGCAAGCCCTGGAGCAGCGGTTTGCTGGTCCGGCGCAGGCTGCGCTGATTGGTATTCCACTGGGCAGTTATGAGGCCGGGTACACCAACTCGGTGGTTGGATTCAAACCCGGGCAAGCCGCGCCCTGGCGTTACGACAAACACCACCTGGTGCCGTTTGGC
>CAISLL010000329.1 GCA_903886165.1 uncultured beta proteobacterium
CACCACCAAGAAGCCGTTTGACGACGTGCGTGTGCGCAAGGCCGTGAACATGGCCATCAACAAGAAAGCCATTGTGGATGCGGTGTACTTGGGTACCGGCGTGCCTGCCACCAACCCGATTCCACCGACCATGTGGTCGTACAACAAGTCGGTCAAAGACGACGCCTACGATGTGGAAGCCGCCAAGAAACTGCTGGCCGCTGCCGGTCTGAAAGATGGCTTCACCACCGACCTGTGGGCGATGCCCGTGCAACGCCCCTATAACCCCAATGCCAAACGCATTGCCGAACTCATGCAGGCAGATCTGGCCAAGGTGGGGATCAAAGCCGAGATCAAGAGCTTTGAGTGGGGCGAGTACCGCAAGCGCATGCAGGCCGGCGAACACCAGATGGGCATGTTGGGCTGGACCGGTGATAACGGTGACCCGGACAACTTTTTGAACGTGTTGCTGGGTTGCGCATCTGCCAAGACCAACGGCTCCAACGTGGCCAAGTTCTGCAACAAGGATTTTGAAGACCTGATTCAAAAGGCCAAGGTAACCTCCAACATCGCAGAGCGCACCAAGTTCTACGAAAAAGCCCAAGTGATCTTCAAGGAACAAGCACCGTGGTTCACCATTGCACACGCAGTTGCATTGAAGCCAGTTCGCAAGGAAGTCGTTGACTTCCGGATCAGTCCGTTTGGGGCCCACGTGTTCTACGGCGTCGACATTGGGAAATAAGCTGACTAGGCAACCTGCGTTCCCTGCGTAAAAATGGCCAGCTTCAAGCTGGCCATTTTCTTAGATAATTTGCCTATAACACCAAGTAATTATTGTGTTATATGCTATGTATTATCTAGCGCACGACTGAATTGCCCTAGCGTCTGTCTTCTTCGCTTTCGAGTGCCGCCTGCGTGATGCTGGTCAAGCTGGTGCGGGTGCTGATGACTTCCTTGTCCAGCATGACCTCAATCAGCGTGCCCTGCTTGCGACTGAGCGCAGCCAGCAAAGCGGGCTCGAACTCGTCGGTTCGGGTGATGCGCACACCCGCATAACCATAGGCTTGCGCCAGGGCTGCGAAATTGGGGTTGTTCAGCTCGGTGCCCATCACACGCTGTGGGTATTCGCGCTCCTGGTGCATGCGGATGGTGCCAAACATGCTGTTGTTGAGCAACACAATGATGGTCTTGACACCATACTGCACGGCAGTGGCCAGTTCCTGGCCGTTCATCAAAAAGTCGCCATCGCCCGTCATGGTGAACGCCAGCCGCCCGGTGGTGATGGCTGCCGCAATGCCGGCCGGCACGCCGTAGCCCATGGCACCATTGGTGGGTGCCAGCTGGGTTTTGTGTCCCTTTGCCAGCCCATGGTACCGATAAAACCGATGCATCCAACTGGCAAAGTTGCCGGCACCATTTGTTAACACTGCATCAATTGGCAAATGCTTTTGCAGCGATGCAATCACCGCCGGCATGTCGATCAAGCCAGGAAAATGTTGCGGCTGGAAGTTGGCAAGGTAATCGCCATTGCAGGCTTGCGCCCAGTCAGCCCAGGGCACATCTTCAGGCGCCGGCATGTTCGCCAGGGCCAGTGCCGCTTGCGCGGGGCTGGACTGAATCGACAGATGCGCCTGAAAGACACGGTTCAACTCCTCTGCGCCGGCGTGGATATGCACCAGCGTTTGCTTCGGCAGTGGTGCTTCAATCAGGGTGTAGCTCCCGGTGGTCATCTCGCCCAGGCGTGGGCCAATCGCCAGAATCAGGTCGCTACCCCTGATGCGTGCCGCCAGACGGGGGTTGATCCCGATGCCGACATCGCCCGCGTAAAGTGGATGGTGGTTGTCAAAGGTGTCCTGAAACCTGAACGCATTGGTCACCGGGAGCTGCCAGTTCTCGGCAAACCGCTGCAAGGCTTGAGCGGCTTCCGGCGTCCAGCCTGAGCCACCGACAATGACCAGCGGACGCTTTGCTTTCAATAGCGCACCACGCAATTTTGATAAAGGCTCCGAGCCAATATAGCTCTCTACTTTTTCTACCCGAGGCAGCGCCAATGGCAACAAGCGTGTGATCGGATTGGGTACCACCGTGCGTGCCAGCATGTCTTCTGGCAACACAAGCACCACCGGCCCTGGACGGCCATTCATGGCGGTCGCAAAAGCTCGGGCCAAATACTCGGGAATGCGTGCGACGTCGTCAATGCGCTCAACACGCTTGGCAAAGCCTTTGGTGCTGGGTCCAAAAAAACTCTGATAATCCACTTCTTGAAACGCCTCGCGGTCACGCGTGTCGCTTGCCACGTCACCGACAAACAACACCATCGGAGTGGAGTCCTGAAACGCGGTGTGCACACCAATCGAGGCATTGGTCGCACCTGGTCCACGGGTCACGAAA
>CAISLL010000330.1 GCA_903886165.1 uncultured beta proteobacterium
GATCCGCAATCCATGACGTTTGATCGCCTGGATGCCGGGTCAGGTCCGGCATGACAAACGCAGGCAGTCATTGCCAGCAATTACAGCGCGACAGCTTTCTCGATCACCACGTCTTCCAGTGGCACGTCGTCGTGGTAGCCCTTGCGGCCGGTCCTGACAGCCTTGATCTTGTCGACCACGTCGGTGCCAGAGATCACCTTGCCAAACACGGCATAACCCCAGCCCTGCTGGCTCGGCGCAGTGTGGTTCAGAAAGGTGTTGTCTGCGACGTTGATGAAAAACTGGGCGGTGGCGGAATGTGGGTCGCCCGTGCGCGCCATGGCCACGGTGTAGTTCAGGTTTTTCAGGCCGTTGTTGGCTTCGTTTTCAATCGGGGCATCGCAGCTTTTTTGTGCCATGCCGGGTTCCATGCCACCGCCTTGCACCATGAAGCCCGGAATCACGCGATGAAAAATGGTGTTGTTGTAGTGGCCCTTGTTCACGTAGGCCAGAAAATTGGCGGTGCACTTGGGCGCTTTGTCAGCGTCAAGTTCGAGGGTGATGACGCCGCAGTTTTTAACGTGGAGTTCGACTTGTGGGTTGCTCATGATTTATTTCACCAGGGTTGCAGAGTTGATAAGAACGGGGGTTTGAGGCACGTCAGAGCCAAATGGGCCACCCGCGCCGGTGGGCGTGAGCTTGATCTTGTCGACCACGTCCATGCCGGAGACGACTTTACCGAACACGGTGTAGCCGGGCGATTGCGCGCTTGGATCAAGAAAGCCATTGTCCTTGACGTTGATGAAGAACTGCGCGGTGGCAGATTGCGGGTCGTTGGTGCGCGCCATGGCCAGCGCGCCAGGCACATTGCGCAGGCCTTTTTCCATGGCCTGACGGCCTTCGTGCACCACTGGTGCACGGGTGGGTTTCTGGACGTACTTGGCATCAAAGCCGCCGCCTTGCACCATGAAGTTGGGGATCACGCGGTGGAATAGGGTGCCGTCGTAGTGTTTGTCTTTTACGTACTGCAGGAAATTCTCAACCGTTTTGGGTGCCTTGTCGGGGTACACCTCGACCACAAAGTCGCCCGCAGTGGTGGCAAACCTGACTTGTGGGCTTCCCTCGGCGAATGCCAAATGAGCTACTGAATAAATAGCTGTTCCCGCAATTAATGTGCGGGCCAGAGCACTGACTTTCATAAAATTCATCACACCACTCCTTCATAAAAAATTTTCCACTGCTGGCCTTGGCGGCTCCAGTACTGACGCCTGGTCAGGCCAGAGCGCCGCCCGGTGGCGACTTCGCCAAAGGTCACCACCATGGTTTCATTGGCATCTGTCCAATGTAGCAAGGAAAGGTCCTTGATTTCCAGCGTCAGGCCTTGTGTGGCAGCCACCTCGCGTTTCAAGGTGGGCAGCCACTGGGTTAGCGTTTTGCCGTTGTTGTTGAAGTCGGGCGCGTAAAACGCTGACAACTGGGTCATGTTGCCGCTGGATTTGGCCTGCAACCAGGCGTTGAGGTGTTTGGTGAATTCCTGACTGCGCGGCCGCAGACTGGGGGGCGACACCCACTTCAGCTGGTTCGAGATCAGCACCGGCGTGGAGCGGATTTCCACGGTGCGGATCAGGTGCATCAAATCAGGGTTCGCCAACACGACACAACCGTCGCTGGCCATAGGCGCGCGTGAAAATTGCCCTGGTGGCGTACCGTGCAGCCAGATCCCGCCACCGGTTTTGCCACGCTTGAGGTCAAGCATGTTGGGGTAGTTGATAGGCAAGGCACCCGCGCCGTAAAAGTCTTTCAGGCTTTTCGGGTCGAGTTGGCTGGTGATGAAGTACACACCCAAGGGGGTGCGTTGGTCGCCTTCCACGTTTTTCTCAATACCCAATTTACCCACCGAGATGTAGTAATCGGCGATGAGGGCCATGCCGCTTGCACGGTTTTCAAACAGGTAGAGCCGGGCGCGAGAGGCGTCAATGGCAATGGCGTGTTTGTTGCGCGGCGAGAGTTGCAAAAATTCAGCGGGCACACTGCCTGCCGGTGGACGCTCGCGCAAAGCCTTCAGACGCAAGAAAGACTCATTTCTGAGTTCGCTCAGGGTGGTGTCAGCGGCTTTCAATTGGTCTGGCGAGACGTCACCAAAGGCCTTGATTGGGCGTGTCCGGGCTGTCAGCAAATCACCATACACCAGTTGCGCAAGTGCGAAGCCAGGATAGGCGCTCACCAATTGTTCGGCCTGGCGCAGCGCGCCCAGCGTGTTGCCTTGCCCAATCAGGCGGTAAATGGCGATCAGGCGCGCCTCGGCAGCGCCCTCCTGTCCCTTTGTTTCAGTTGCCGCTGCTGCAGGTGCGCGCGCTGGCTTGTGATCATTTTTTTTTGCTGTCTTGATGGGTGTCTGGGCGGCACCGAGCGACAGGCTCAATGCAACTGCGAATGCTGCCAGAACCAGCTTGGGGAGAAAAGTCATGCGGCAAAAACAACGAGCCTGGCGGTCCGGGCCGCCAAAAATGTCTTGGTGGAGGTGATTAGGGGGTCAATTACCGACGGATTCACGGGTAATGAGCCAACGTTTGCCATTGTTGCGCAAGGTCAGTGTCTTGCGGCTCGCAATCGACAGGGCATCTGCCTTGTAGGATTGGTGAAATTTCGCGGTTGCCACGTCGCCAGTCACCTGGACGCTCAAGTCAGTCAGGGTGACGCTGATGCGAGATTTGCCCATGATGCGGTCTCGGCGGTCTTGTTCCCAGGCACTGCGCGACTGCTGGCCGCCAGGTGAAAATTCAGGGCCATAGGCAGCCAGGTAGTTGGCCATGTCTTTGTTGGCCCAAGCCTTGGCCCAGGCCAATACGGCGGCTTCAGCGCCTTTGGCAGCAGCGTCGTCTGCCTGTGCAGGCGCAGGTTTGACAGCGGGCACTGCAGCCGCCACGGCCGGGGCGGGCTCGGCAACTGGCGCCGGGGTTGCCACGGGCTTGCTCGCCGGGGCTGGCACAGGGACTGGTTTGGCGGCCGCTGCGGTTGTTGCAGCGGTGCCAGGTGTCGGGCTTGTCGTGGCCAGATTGGGCTTGAAGAGTTCACGGATCAAGGCCAGTTTGGGAGGCACAGCCGGGTTGCTGTTGTCGAGTTGCAAGGCCTTGTTGTAGGCCTGGCTCGCGAGTCGTGCGTACACATCGCCAATGTTTTCATGTGCAGTCGCGTAACTCGGGTTGGTGCGGATCGCCATTTCAAGTGCTACCCGGGCTTTGTCGAAGTCGCCTTGTCCGGCATACAAAACGGCCAGGTTGTTGTAAGGCTCGGGAAGTTCCGGGTGATCTTCAGTGAGCTTGGTGAAGGTTGCAATGGCTTCACTTGGTTTGCCCAGGTTGCGCTGGATCACACCTTTGAGGAAACGCAACTGGGGGTCGGCTGGTTTGGTCGCCAGCAGGCCCTCGACCTTTGTCATGGCCTCCGGGAACTTGTTGGCCCTTAGCAGCGTGCTGACGTCGGTGTAGTCATCGGCGTGGCTCGGAAGTGCGGTGCAGGCACCCACCAGCGTGAGCAGGCGCAATGCCTTTAAAAGAACTGAACGGTCGTACTTCATGGGCAGGGATGGTGGATTTATTGAGCTCACCGGTCAGGCGGATGCTCCCGGGGGTAGGGCTATATACTGGAAAGAATTGTAGCCGAGCAGGGGTTGAAACCCGTCGACACCTGCCCTTGGCCAGACCCAACTACCGAACTTGATTGATCCATGAGTTTGCGCATTTACAACACGTTGAGCCGCGACCTGCAACCTTTTGCCCCGCTTGAGCCCGGACATGTGCGCATGTATGTCTGTGGCATGACGATTTATGACCTCTGCCACATTGGCCATGCCCGCATGATGATGGCATTTGACGTTTTGCAGAGGTGGCTCAGGAACAGCGGCTACCGCGTCACTTACGTGCGCAACATCACCGACATTGACGACAAGATCATCAAACGTGCGGTGGAGCGCGGCATCACCATCCGGGCGCTGACCGATGAAATGATCGATGCCATGCATACGGACATCGCACTGCTGGGCATTGAGCCACCCACACAGGAGCCACGGGCCACGGAGTATGTGCCGCAGATGCTCAGCTTGATCGACTTGCTGCAGACCAAAGGCCTCGCCTACAAGGCTTCCAGCGGCGACGTGAACTATGCAGTGCGCAAGTTTCTCGGCTACGGAAAGTTGTCGGGCAAGTCACTCGACGAACTGCGCGCGGGTGAGCGGGTGGCGGTCCAGGATGGCAAGGAGGACCCGCTGGATTTTGTCTTGTGGAAGGCCGCCAAGGAAACCGAGCCCGAGGACGCCAAGTGGGCCAGTGCCTATGGAGCGGGTCGACCAGGCTGGCACATTGAATGCTCTGCCATGAGCTGCGCGACCCTGGGCGAGACCTTTGACATTCACGGCGGCGGCGCTGACCTGCAGTTTCCGCACCATGAGAACGAAATTGCGCAGAGTGAGGGTGCCACTGGCAAGCCGCTGGCCAACTTCTGGGTCCATAATGGTTTTGTCCGCGTTGACAACGAGAAGATGTCCAAGAGCCTTGGCAACTTTTTCACCATTCGCGATGTATTGGCAAAGTACCACCGCGAGACTGTGCGCTTCTTTTTGATTCGCACCCATTACCGCACGGCGCTCAATTACAGCGATGTGCACCTGGATGACGCGCACATTGCGCTCAAACGTTTGTATACCGCGCTGCAACTGGTGGCCCCTGAAGCAGCAGCAATTGATTGGTCAGACGTCTTTGCAGCGCGTTTCAAGGCGGCGATGGACGACGATTTCGGCACCCCGGAGGCGGTGGCCGTGTTGTTTGACCTGGCCTCTGAGGTCAACCGCACGCGCTCGCACGCGCTGGCTGGATTGATGAAGGCGCTGGGTGGTTGCCTGGGCCTGCTGCAGGGTGAACCGCAAGCGTTTCTTCAGTCCGGCGCGGCCATCGATGAGACCATGATCGAGCGAAAAATCGTTGAACGGGCGAACGCCAAGACCGCCAGGAATTTTGCCGAGGCCGACCGCATTCGCCAGGAATTGCTGGCCCTTGGCATTGTGCTGAAGGATGCCGCCACTGGCACCACATGGGAAGCCGCAAAGTGACCGTAAAACCGACGTGTGTGCCGCCGGATTTTCAGAGGTTTTTATGCCTCTAGGCCAATTGAATAAAGCGCAAGCAACTACAAAAAAAGTAGTGTTTGATGCCGCTGCGCCGGAATACTGGACACAAGCCTGCAAGCACTTGATGAAGAAGGATCGCGTCATGATGCGGCTGATTCCGCAGTTTGGCCAGGCCTGCCTGCAAAGCCGGGGCGATGCGTTTGCCACGCTTGCGCGAAGTGTGGTGGGCCAACAAATCTCGGTCAAGGCAGCGCAAACTGTGTGGGATCGTTTTGCCAGACTGCCTGAGCAGATGACGCCCGCGCAGGTGCTGCGGCTCAAGATTGACGACATGCGGGCGGCCGGTTTGAGTGCTCGCAAAGTCGAATACCTGGTGGATCTGGCCTTGCATTTTGACAACGGAGCCGTTCACGCGGATGCATGGAGTGGCATGGAAGACGAAGCCATCATTGCCGAACTGGTGGCGATTCGCGGCATCGGCCGCTGGACGGCCGAGATGTTTCTGATTTTTCACCTGATGCGCCCGGACGTGTTGCCGCTGGACGATGTTGGCCTGATCAACGGCATCAGCAAGGGCTATTTTTCAGGCGAGGCGGTCAGCCGCAGCGATGTGCGTGAGGTAGCGCTGCCCTGGGCGCCTTATCGCACTGTGGCAACTTGGTATATTTGGCGCTCGCTGGACCCGGTGCCGGTGGCATACTGACAAAGACCGATAAGGCAACTTTTTTGACCTTGTCGCTGATTTGCAGGGCCAAATGCCCTTAAATAAACAGATGGAGTGATTGTGGCCAAGAAAAATTTCCTCGACTTCGAGACCCCCATTGCCGAGCTGGAAAACAAGATTGAAGAACTGCGCTATGTGCAAACCGAGTCGGCGGTGGACATTTCGGCTGAAATCAACCAGATGGCCAAGAAGAGCCAGCAGCTCACCAAAGACATCTACAGTGACTTGACCCCCTGGCAAATCACCAAGATTGCCCGCCATGCCGAGCGCCCCTACACCATGGACTATGTGAACGAGTTGTTCACCCATTTTGTGGAGTTGCATGGTGACCGCCATTTTTCGGACGACCTCAGCATCGTTGGTGGTCTGGCGCGTTTTAACGGCACACCCTGCATGGTGATTGGCCAGCAAAAAGGTCGCGACACCAAAGAGCGTGGGCTGCGTAACTTCGGCATGAGCAAGCCCGAGGGCTACCGCAAGGCCTTGCGCCTGATGAAAACTGCCGAAAAATTCAAGTTGCCGGTGTTCACCTTTGTCGACACACCTGGTGCCTACCCCGGCATTGACGCCGAGGAGCGCGGCCAGTCCGAGGCCATTGGCCGCAACATCTTCGAGATGGCGCAACTGGAGGTGCCCGTGATCGTCACCATCATCGGTGAGGGCGGCTCCGGCGGTGCGTTGGCTATTTCGGTCGGTGACCAATTGCTGATGCTTCAGTATTCGATTTACTCGGTGATCAGCCCAGAGGGCTGTGCCTCGATTTTGTGGAAAACCTCCGACAAGGCACAGGACGCGGCAGACGCACTCGGGATCACAGCGCATCGCCTGAAAGCCCTGGGCGTGATCGACAAAATTGTTAACGAACCAGTGGGTGGTGCGCACCGCGACCCCAAACAGATGGCCGCTTTCCTCAAGCGCGCCTTGACCGACGCTTTCCGCCAGGTGAGCGACCTCAAGACCGAAGACCTGCTAGACCGGCGCTACCAGCGGCTGCAAAGTTATGGCCGTTTCACCGACACCAAGACCACTGGCAAGTAAACGGCAGCGGTACCAGTTTCATGAGGCCGTGAATCTTCCATCGGCTGCGCTTATGACGCGCTCGTTTGAGCAGGCCATGGCCACTTTTGAGCCCGTGTTGCCGCTGGCCGTGGCCTACAGCGGTGGCGCGGACTCAAGCGCCTTGTTGCTGGCCTGTGTCCGCCGCTGGCCGGGGCAGGTGACAGCAATTCACGTCCACCATGGTCTGCAGGCAGCGGGTGACGATTTCGAGCGGCATTGTTTGAGCGTGTGTGCCGCGCTTGGGGTACCCCTGGTGGTGCACAAAGTGGACGCGCGGCACGTGGCAGGACAAAGCCCCGAAGCGGCGGCACGGCACGCCCGTTATATGGCTTTTGAGACTTTAGACCTTATTGATAAAGCGCATGGAGCTATTCATACGATAGCATTGGCGCAACATGCAGATGACCAGATTGAAACCCTGCTGCTGGCATTGAGCCGTGGCGCCGGTTTGCCCGGCATCAGTGCCATGGCGGCGCAGTGGCAACAGGGCGGTTTAATTTATTGCCGTCCGCTGCTGGAAGTTGGTGGCGCCGAAATCCGCCGATGGTTGGCGGCGCAGGGGGCAAGCTTCATTGAAGACCCCAGCAACACGGATGAGCGTTTTACCCGCAACCGAATCCGCGCCCGCCTGATGCCCGCCCTGCAGGGGTGTTTTCCGCAATTTCGCGACACTTTTGCGCGCAGCAGCCGCCATGCGGCGCAGGCGCACGCCTTGCTGAGCGAGGTGGCCGCCGAAGACTTGGCGCGTGTCGGTGTGCCGCCTTGCATCAAGGCACTGCAGTCCCTGAGCACGCCAAGGCAGGCGAACTTGCTGCGGTATTGGTTGCTGTTTGCGCACCAGGTCACGCCGACCACCGCCCAATTGGACGAATTGATGGCACAAGTTGCGGCCTGCCGCACCCGCGGTCACCAGTTGCACCTGAAGGTGGGTCACGGGTATTGCGTCAGGCGCGGGAAAGACCTCGATTGGTACAATCCAACGCTTTCCCAACCCACCTCAAACTCTTCATGTCTTTGATTGTTCATAAATACGGCGGCACCTCGATGGGCTCTACCGAGCGCATCACCAATGTCGCCAAACGTGTGGCCAAATGGGCCCGTGCCGGTCACCAGATGGTGGTGGTGCCCAGCGCCATGAGCGGTGAGACCAACCGCTTGCTGGCTTTGGCCAAAGAACTTGCACCGTCCACCCAGTCAGAAGCTTATTTTCGCGAGCTTGACATGCTGGCTGCCACCGGCGAGCAGGCCTCCAGCGCCTTGCTGGCGATTGCCTTGCAGGCCCAGGGGGTCGAGTCGGTCAGTTATGCCGGCTGGCAAGTGCCGATTCGCACCAACAGCGCCTACACCAAGGCGCGCATCGAGTCGATTGACGACGAGCGTGTGCGCGCCGACTTGGAAGCGGGGCGTGTCGTGATCGTCACCGGTTTCCAGGGTCTGGACGAATTGGGCAACATCACCACGCTGGGTCGCGGCGGTTCAGACACCTCTGCCGTGGCAGTCGCGGCGGCCATGAAGGCCGATGAATGCCTGATCTTCACCGATGTGGACGGCGTCTACACGACGGACCCGCGTGTGGTTCCGGATGCACGCCGCCTGCACACGGTCAGTTTTGAAGAAATGCTGGAGATGGCCTCCATGGGCTCCAAGGTGCTGCAAATCCGCTCGGTGGAATTTGCCGGCAAGTACAAGGTCAAACTGCGTGTGCTGTCAAGCTTTACGCCGTGGGACATCGACATCAATATTGAAGCCAAATCCGGCACTCTGATTACTTTTGAGGAAGACGAAAACATGGAGCAAGCCATCGTTTCAGGCATTGCGTTTACCCGCGATGAGACCAAAGTTGCTGTGTTGGGCGTGCCCGACAAGCCCGGTATTGCCTACCAGATACTGGGAGCCGTCGCCGATGCCAACATCGAAGTCGACATGATCATCCAGAACATCAGCAAGGGTGGTTTGACCGATTTCAGCTTTACTGTGAACCATGCCGACTATGCCAAGACCATTGACTTGCTGAAAAACGTGGTGGTGCCCAAGCTGGGTGCGCAAGAGGTTGTGGGTGACACCAAGATCTGCAAGGTGTCCATCGTGGGCATTGGTATGCGCAGCCATGTGGGCGTGGCCAGCACCATGTTCCGGGTGCTGAGCGAAGAAGGCATCAACATCCAGATGATTTCCACCAGTGAAATCAAGACCTCGGTAGTGATCGACGAGAAATATATGGAATTGGCTGTAAAGGCTTTGCACAAAGCATTTGGCCTTGATCAGGTTCAGGCCTGAAAAGGTGCCGAAGTCGTGACATAATCGCGGCTCCGATTTTCAGGAAACGTGACCGAGTGGCCGAAGGTGCTCCCCTGCTAAGGGAGTATGGGGTGTAGAGCCTCATCGAGGGTTCGAATCCCTCCGTTTCCGCCAGTA
>CAISLL010000331.1 GCA_903886165.1 uncultured beta proteobacterium
CAGCGCAAAACCCGCTGAGGTCGTGCACGAGTGGTTTGTGATTGACGCGACCGACAAGGTCCTCGGACGAGTAGCCAGCGAAGTTGCTCTCCGTTTGCGCGGCAAACACAAGGCCATTTACACGCCTCACGTCGATACCGGCGACTTCATCATTGTCACCAACGCAGCCCAGCTGCGTGTGACCGGTGCCAAGTCCCTGGACAAGGTGTACTACAGCCACTCGGGTTTCCCGGGCGGCATCAGTTCCACCAACTTCCGTGACATGCAAGCAAAATTCCCCGGTCGTGCTTTGGAAAAAGCCGTCAAGGGCATGTTGCCTAAAGGCCCCCTGGGCTACGCCATGATCAAGAAGCTCAAGGTGTACGGTGGTGCAGAGCACCCGCACACTGCCCAGCAACCCAAAGTGTTGGTTCTTTAAGGAGCTCTAAATGATTGGTGAATGGAACAACGGTACCGGCCGTCGCAAATCAAGCGTCGCCCGTGTTTTCCTGAAAAAAGGCTCCGGCCAAATCGTCGTCAACGGCAAAGACATTCAAAAGTTTTTTGGCCGCGAAACCTCGATCATGATCTGCAAGCAGCCCCTGATGCTGACGAATCACGCTGAAACGTTTGACATCATGGTCAACGTGGCTGGCGGCGGTGAGTCCGGTCAAGCCGGCGCAGTGCGCCACGGCATCACCCGTGCCCTGATTGACTACGACGCAACCCTCAAGCCCGAGTTGAGCAAAGCCGGTTTTGTGACCCGCGATGCCCGTGAAGTGGAACGTAAGAAGGTCGGTTTGCACGGTGCTCGCCGTCGCAAGCAGTTCTCCAAGCGTTAATTTCGCGTTATCCAAAACAGCCGCCCGAATGCAAGTTCTGGCGGCTGTTTGCATCTGTGAGCAGAAAATTCCCCCATGCGACTTCGATTGTTGATGCGGCGTCTGACCGTCAGCGCACCGCGGATGGCGGTGCGAAGTGCCTTGCCCTGGCCCTTTCGATGGGCCATGCTGGCCATCGTTGCTGGGTTTTGTGCCGCCATCGCCCTTTGGGCATTTGAGTTTGGCAAGGACATTGCCGGACTGGACAACGGCACCAAAGAGCAGTTGCTGCAAGCGCGCGTGGAAAACGAGTCATTGCGAACACAGCTCAATACCCTTCAAGAGCAGCGCAACAAGGCGCAATCGGTGGCGAACACAGCAGATACCTTGCTGACGGCAGAAAAAGTGGCGCAGGAAAAGCTCGCCGACCTGAGCCGGCAGCTGGAAGCCGAGAACCAGCGGCTTAAAAACGATTTGGGGTTTTTTGAGCAACTGATTCCTGCCACTGGTGCCGCAGGCATTTCGATTCGCGGACTGCAAGCTGAGGTACAAAAAACCGGAGAGCTCAAATGGCAGGTGCTGTTGATCCAGGCGGCCAAGAACCCCGGGGAATTCAGGGGTCAACTTGAGTTAAGCTTCTCAGGCCTGGAAAACGGCAAGCCCTGGACGGCCCATTTGGCCTCAGGTGCGCAGCCCGTGGCATTGAAACAATACGGGCGCCTGGATGGCTTGTTTGCTGTGCCCGCCAATGTGGTGGTCAAAAGTGTGACGGCCAGGGTGCTTGAGGGTCAGGTGGTACGCGCCGTCCAGACCCTGAAGCTCTGAAGCCGTTGGTATTGACAAGTAATAAAGGAGCCGCATGTTCAACAGTAAAAAACAACCCCCGATCAAAAGCCTGGTGGCGCTGGGTTGCCTGATCGAGGGCAATTTCACCTTTGCGGATGGCTTGCGGCTGGACGGTAGCATCCACGGCAACATCCTTGGGCAAGCCGACAGCCCCAGCATTCTGGTGATCTCTGAAACCGCGGTGGTGGTGGGTGAAATTCATGCTGACCACGTGATCATCAACGGCAGGGTGGACGGACCCGTGCATGCCCGCCTCATGCTTGAGTTGCAGCC
>CAISLL010000332.1 GCA_903886165.1 uncultured beta proteobacterium
ATGGCGTTTTCCTGAACAACCAATGTGGTGGCCAAACGCCGGACATGGCAGTGACGGCCGCGCAAATGCAGCGCATCCAGGCCAGCGCGGTGGTGGATCTGGCAGACCGCGTTCAGCAAATCAGCGTGGAAGGGTTGACGAGATTGCCCAAACCATCAAGGACTGGCCACAAATGGCCAACTCCCAGGTCGCGGCCATCCTTGAAAAAAATTCCCTTGCGAGGTACCCGTGCCCGCCAGACGGACGATGCGTTTTTGTGAGGCTGTCTGTCCCTCAGCCAGTCTGGTTCCCTGATCTGACTCCCTTATGATTTGCGGTTTGCAACCTTGTTGAAGCCCCTATGGAATCATTTCAATGGACCCCCTGTTTTGTCACCGGCCTGCCAACTGTTGATGAACAGCACCATCATCTGGTGGATGTCATCAACCAGTTTGGCAGTTTGCTGACACAGCCAAACGGTTGCAGCAGCGATGAAATCGAGGCCGTTTTTGGCGAGTTGGCGAGCTACGCACAGTACCATTTTCAGGAGGAAGAGGGGCTGATGGTTCAGGCCGGTATGGATTCGCGCCATGTGTCACATCACCAGGAGCAACATGCGAAATTTCTTCAGGATGTGACCTATTTGCACGATGGGCTGCAGGTTGGCAATCGGCAGGAAGCGAGTGCGCTTCTGGATTTTTTGAGCAATTGGCTGGCGTATCACATTCTGGGCACTGATCAGCTGATGACCTGGCTGATGAATGCAATAAAAACGGGCCAAAGCCAGGACGATGCGTACCAGACTTACCAAGCGGGCAAAGACCCCGCCACCGCAACCTTGCTGCTGGCGATGAACCGCTTGTTTAACCAGGTGTCTGAGCGCAACCGGGAACTGTTTGAACTGAATCGGACTCTGGAGGCCAGGGTGGCCGAACGCACCCACGAATTATTGGAGGCCAACCATCAGCTGGAAAACATGGCCATGACCGATGTGCTGACCGGCCTGCCCAACCGTCGCCATGCCATGTTGGTTTTTCAGGCGGAATGGTCGAAAGCGGTGGCAACCGGGCAGGCACTGGCCTGCATGATGATTGATGCCGATGGTTTCAAGTCCATCAACGACACCTTTGGTCACGATGCCGGTGACGAGGTGTTGCGCCGACTGTCGGTCAAATTAAGGGAAACTGTTCGGAACGATGACATAGTGTGCCGTCTTGGGGGTGATGAGTTTCTCATTATCTGTGGCAACACCACGCTCGAAGGTGCGATGCAAACAGCAGAAAAGCTTCGCCACGCTGTGTCCCTGATGCGCGTGGCGGCCGGTGGCGGCGTCTGGTCCGGCAGCGTCAGCGTGGGCGTGGCGGTACGCCATGACGGTATGAAAGGTGTGGACGAACTGCTCAAGACCGCTGACAAAGGCGTCTATCTGGCCAAACACAAGGGCCGCAACTGCGTGGCAACCACGTCCTTTGCGTGAAGACCTGCGAAATGTGGCCATGCACGATTTATTGCTGGTCAGCCGGGCGGTGTTGTCATGCCGAAGTAAACTGCGACTGGGAGAATTTGTTTTGCAGAGTCCACGCGTAGTCCATCTCGCAGACGATGTATTTTTTAACCAAGGAGATTTTCGATGAGTAAAGAAGTAGTTGTTCTCAGTGCAGCCCGTTCCGCCATTGGTGCTTTTGGGGGGTCGCTTTCCGGTATGGAGCCCTCTGAACTCGCCGGCATTGTGATGAAGGAGGCAATTGCTCGCTCCGGGGTTGACGCCTCACAAATCGGCAATGCTGTGGTTGGTAACTGCATTCCGACCGATTCCCGTTATGCCTATGTCTCGCGTGTGGCTTCCATTCAGGCCGGTTTGCCCATGGACTCTGTTGCCATGCAGGTCAGCCGTTTGTGCTCTTCAGGGCTGCAAGGCATTGTGACGGCAGCGCAAAACATCATGCTTGGTGATTTTGACTACGGCATCGGCGGCGGTGTGGAAGTCATGTCACGGGGCAGCTACATGCTGCCAGCTTTGCGCTCTGGTGCACGCATGGGCGACACCAAGGCGATTGACATGATGGTGGCGGTGCTGACCGATCCGTTTGGTGTCGGCCACATGGGCATCACGGCTGAAAATCTGGCCACCAAGTGGAACATCTCCCGCGAAGAACAGGACGCTTTTGCATGTGAATCACAGCGCCGCGCAGCTGTGGCCATCGCCGAAGGCCGCTTCAAGTCACAAATCGTGCCAATCGTCCAACAAACCCGCAAGGGCGATGTGGTGTTTGACACAGATGAGCACGGCAAGGCCAATACCACCCTGGAATCCCTGGCCAAGATGAAGCCGGCCTTCAAGAAAGACGGCACGGTCACTGCCGGCAACGCGTCGGGCATCAACGACGGTGCGGCTTTCTTCGTGCTGGCCGCCGCCGAAGTGGCTGCCAAGGCCGGTCAGAAGCCGATTGCCCGCATCGTGTCGTACGCCATTGCCGGTGTGCCCAACGAAATCATGGGTGAGGGCCCGATCCCCGCGACCAAACTGGCGCTTAAAAAAGCCGGGTTGACACTTGACCAGATCGACGTCATCGAAGCCAACGAAGCGTTTGCTGCGCAAGCCATTGCCGTGAACAAGGGCCTCGGACTCGATCCGGCCAAGACCAACATCAATGGCGGAGCCATTGCATTGGGTCACCCAGTGGGTTGCTCCGGTGCATTCATTGCCACCAAAGCGGTGTATGAACTGCAACGCACCGGTGGCAAGTACGCGTTGGCCACCATGTGCATCGGCGGTGGTCAGGGTATCGCCGTGATTTTCGAGCGTATCTAAGCGTGTCAAACAGCCAGACAACCGGCGGACAGGTTGTCTGGCTTTCTCCTCCCATCTGCAACATGACAGATCAGCACCCGCACCTTTCTCTTCTTACCCCATTTGTACAAGCATCTCCCTGTGGCCGTCAACGACCCCGAGCGGGCACGGAGTGACCCAGAATTGGCCTGCGTGGCGCTGGCGGCCTTTGACCAGGTGGTGGCCGCCACACCGGGGTTTCGTGCTCGTGGCGGCCAGCGCGACATGGCGCAACGCATTGCCACCGCCTTGCAGGATGTGACGCTGGGTGAGCAAGCCGAGCCGCAAAGCGCCGTGGCAGTGATTCAGGCAGGTACCGGTGTCGGCAAATCTGCCGCGTACCTGTCGACCACGGTGGCCATGGCGCTGGCTCGTAAAACCAGGGTGGTGGTGTCCACCGCCACGGTGGCGCTGCAAGAACAATTGATGACCAAAGACCTGCCCGCGCTGGCAGCCGTGCTCGGCACCCCGTTTGTCTTTGCCCTGGCCAAAGGTCGTGGCCGTTATGTGTGCAAACTCAAGCTGGAGCGCCTTGTGGGCAGTGACGGCGAAGCGCTTGACATGTTTGAGGGCGACGAAGACGTCGTAGCCGCACCACAAGCCAAACCCGCCAAAGGTGTCGTGTGGCAAGACCCGCTGGAGCGGCGCATGCAGCTTTACGACACCCTGGCCTCCGGCCTTGCCACAGGCAAATGGGATGGCGACCGTGACAGCCTGCCGGAACAGCCCGAGCCCTCGGACTGGGGCACCGTGGCCGCCGAGCGCCACACCTGCACCGCCCGCCATTGCCCGCGTTTTGGCGCTTGCAGTTATTACCAGGCCCGCATGCAACTGGCACAGGCCCAGGTGATCGTGGCCAACCATGACCTGGTGCTGGCATCACTTGGCATGAAAGCGCTGCCTGAGCTGGACAATTGCCTGGTGGTGTTTGACGAAGGCCACCACTTGCCGGCCGTGGCGCTGGACCAGTTTTCGAGTGCCATGGACTTGAGTGGTCTGCGCTGGCTCGACAAATTGCCACGCATTTTGATGGAAGTGGCCGACAAGATGGGCTTTGTGTTGGTGCAGGATGTGACCACGCTGGCCCAGCAGCTCAAAACTGCGCTGCTTGAAGCCAGCCGTCTGGCCATGGAGTTGTTGCGCGGGGTCGCCAGCACCTATGACACGGTTTACCGTTTCAAGGACGGTGTCGTGCCTGACGCGATGCTGGAGCCTTTCAAACTTATTCAAGGTCACGCCGGGGCCTTGTCCGATGCGCTGGAGGCGCTGGGGGCAGAACTCAAGTTGCGCGCCAAGGAAGACCCCTCGCAGGCATTGTTGTGCTCAACCCAATACGCCAAGCTGGGGCCACTGGCACCCAAAATCAACAGCGTGGTGGCGACCAGCGCCATGTGGCTTGCCACAGATGAGCCGCCCATGGCCAAGTGGCTCAAATCTGACACCAGTTCGGGTCTGGTGTCACTCAGCGCACACGCTTGTCCAATCGTGCCCGGCGATTTGTTGCGCCGGCACTTGTGGCAACAGGTGCGCGGTGCGGTGGTCACGTCGGCGTCCCTCACCACCTGCGGCAGTTTTGACTATTTTTTGAGTGAAACCGGCCTGGCTGATTTGCCGCAAGTCAGCACCCTGGCAGTCGACAGCCCGTTTGACTATCAGCAGCAGGGCCAGTTGATCGTGGCGGAAACCAATGCCGATCCAAAGCAAGTGGACCAGTACACCGCCGAGATGGTGGCCGCCTTGCTGGCCGATTTGCGTGAGGTGCCACACGGCGCGCTGGTGTTGTTCACCTCGCGTGTACAAATGCAGGCAGCGGTCAGCGCGCTCGATGCCGCCCTGCTGGAGGTGGTGCTGGTGCAAGGGCAACTGGCGCGCAGCCGTTTGCTGGGCATTCATCAGGCACGGGTCGAGTCCGGCCATGTGTCGGTGATTTTTGGCTTGCAGTCATTTGGCGAGGGACTCGATTTGCCCGGCACCCTGTGTGAGACGGTGTTCATCACCAAGCTGCCCTTCAGCCCGCCCAGCGACCCGGTGGAAGAAGCGCGCGCCGAGTGGCTCAAGCACAGCGGGCGCGACCCGTTCTCTGAGCTTGTGGTGCCCGCCACCGGCATCAAGCTGTTGCAATGGACCGGGCGCGCCATTCGCAGTGAGACCGACCAGGCACGGGTGATTTGTTATGACAAGCGCCTGCTCAACATGGCCTATGGCAGGCGCATGTTGCAAGGCCTGCCGCCCTATGCGGTGTCTCGCCGCCCGCGGGTGTAACACAGGTGGCGTAAAGAAATGTCAACCGGCTTGCATCCGCGCCCATTGGCCGCATGTGCATACGTCAAAAGGAGTCTGAATGGCTGAGTTTGTGAGATCAATCCTGGGATTTGTGCTGCGTCTTGGCCTGTTGCTGGCTGGGCTGGTGTTTTTTGTCAGTGTGATGGCGGCCGGCTTGTTGCTGCTGGCGTTGTGGCTGCTGCGCGCCTTGTGGGCCAAAGTCACTGGCCAGCCGGTGCGGCCCTGGGTGTTCCAGATGAACCGCCGCCCGCCCTGGCAGCAGACGCATCCGGGCGGCACTGGCCGTGCGCCGTCGTCTGCCGATGTGATTGACGCCGAGGCCAGAGATGTCAGCGTGGTGACCGATGTCGAGCCCAAACGGATTGACCCCTCGCGTTGATCAATGGCCGTTGGATGCTCCCAAATAAATATCTACTCGCGCTTTATTTACAAGGGCTAGAGGTCATTTTTACTTAAATTCAAGAATGCCGGCATAAGCCTTGCCTGACGGCAGCAAATGTTTCATGGCAAGACGATAAGTGTCCAGATCAAACGCCAGCGGGCTGCGCTTGCTCTGCAGCACCTCCTGTAATTCCTCGTCTGAATGCACCGTGGCCAGGTGGCACCACTGGTGAAACAGGTGGATGTCGGTGCGCCCTGAGCGTGTGTTGTGTTCACGCAAGCCCACCTTGCCAGCAAATGGCCACACCTGCAACTTGTGGCTGACCAAGGCCATTTGCAGGCGCAGGTGGTGGCGCTCGGGCGCTTCTTCACCACAACACACACCTTTGCAATGGCCGATCTGATGCGCAAAACAGCGCCCTTTGCCCGATTCCAGCCCCAAGGCCTGTAGGCACAGGCCATGGGCATCTGCCAGCTCCCGCAGGTGCGTTTGTGCCTGATTTTTGGAGCGGTACGGGCCGTACAGTGCGCCAAATTGTTCGGGCGCCAACTCAGCGCCACGCACCAGGGTGAGCAACGGGCGGCTGTTGGGGTTGGCCTCCAGGCGCCAGGCACACAGGTTGTTTTCGCGCCGAAGCTGCCGGTTGTGAACGGGTTGTTGTTCTTTGACCAGGCGCGCTTCCAGCAACAGGGCACCGAGTTCGCCAGCGGTTTCCACCCATTCAATGCGGCGGATTTCCTGGGCGATGCGCATCTCGCGGGCGTTGCGGGCTGCGGCCTGAAAGTGCGACATCACGCGGCTGCGCAGCTTGATACTTTTGCCCACATACAGCGGCAATTGGCTTTCACCATAAAAGAGGTAGACGCCGGGTGTGTCCGGAATGTCGCTCACATCGGTATCAAGCTGTGGTGGCAAGGCGGCACTGCCTTGCAGCAGGCTTTGTGCATGGCCCTTGACACAGTCCGCGCCCAACTCGGCTTGTGCCAGTGCCAGCCAGCTTTGCATCACCTCCACATCACCCATGGCGCGATGCCGGGCGGAGCTGACCAAACCATGGCGCTGCATGATGGCATCGAGCCCATGGCCCTTGAACTGCGGGTAAAGCAGGCGCGACAAGCGCACGGTGCACAGGGTTTTCACGCGCAGCGGCAGGTTCATGCGGGCCAGTTCATTGAGCAAGAAGCCGTGGTCAAAACGCACGTTGTGCGCCACCAGCACCGCACCGTCCAGCAGTTTCAACAGCTGGCTGGCGACTTCGTCAAAGCCTGGCGCGTCGCGCACCATCGCGTTACTGATGCCGGTGAGCCGCTCGATAAATCCTGAAATGCTCGTGCCTGGATTGACCAGCGTGCTCCAGCGCGCCACCTCGGCACCCTGTTCGAAGCGCACCGCCGCAATCTCGGTGATGCGGTCATGCACGGCGTTGCCGCCGGTGGTTTCCAGGTCAAGCAGCACGTAGCAAGGCAACATAGGGTGTCAGAAGAAAGCCAATAACTATAGCTACCAGCGCTTGTTCCACATGGGCTAGAGGCTTAAAACATCAACAAAACATCAGCGCGAGCCAGGCTGGGTCATCCAGCACGTTGGCAACCAGATAGCTGCCCACGCGGTAGAACCAGAATTCAAGCGAAGCTTGCAGTTCAGGTGATGTCAAAGACATGGATGGCATAACTGCCTTGGCGGCGGTCGGCAAAAAAACGCTTCAGGGTTTCGCCCACAGTTCTGAACGCGATCTCGTCCCAGGGAATTTCATCCTCGGCAAACAACTTCGCCTCAAGGGTTTCAAAGCCGGGGTCAAACTGGTCGCTGAGCAAATTGGCACGGTAAAACAGGTGCACCTGCCCGACGCGCGGGATGTTCACCAGCGAGAAGAATTCACCCATTTCGAACTGCGCGCCGGCCTCTTCCAGCGTTTCGCGCGCCGCGCCTTCGCTCACCGTCTCGTTCAATTCCATGAAACCTGCGGGCAGCGTCCATTTGCCCCAGCGTGGCTCGATGTTGCGCTTGCACAGCAGCACCTTGTTGCCCCACACCGGTATCGTGCCCACCACATTCAGCGGGTTTTCGTAGTGCACGGTGGCACAGGTCGGGCACACCGCGCGCTGTTTGGTGTCGCCGTCGTCAGGCAAGCGGTAGACCACCGCGGTGCCGCAGCTTTTGCAGTGTTTGATGGGGGGACGGTGCATTGGGTCAGTGTAATTTGAAAGCGGACAGGCCCTGAACTTGAGGGGTTCAGACCACCTTCAATTCAATCTCCACCAGCCCGTCGATGCTTGCCAGCAGCGTGTCGCCGCGCACCACCGCACCCACACCGGCAGGAGTGCCGGTGTAAATCAGGTCGCCAGGCTGCAGCGCCCAGGCACAAGAGAGTTGTGCAATGGTCTCGGAGATGTTCCAGATCAACTGGTCCACCGTGCTGCGCTGGCGCTGCTGACCGTTGACCTGCAGGCGGATACCCGCGTGTGCAATGTCTCCTGCTGCAGCTTTCGGCGTGATCGGGCCGATCGGGGCCGACTGGTCAAACCCCTTGCCAATGCACCACGGGCGACCTTGGGTTTTCATGTCATTTTGCAG
>CAISLL010000333.1 GCA_903886165.1 uncultured beta proteobacterium
GATGAAAGATTCAACTTTCATTATCGCGCGCGGCAACATTTCTGAACTTGATCTTTGTCATGAAATGGGTTTGTGCGTGAAAACACTGCGCGCGCAGAACGCAAGGCCCTGTTCTGGCAAACCTGTTCGTCATAATCAGGGTTTTGGCAGCGCATGGCTGGCTGTATGTCATGCATTTTGGCGGTTTTTTTGATCGCCCCGTGTTCAATCCCTCACCCTTGGAGTTTTATGCGTAAAAAAGTAGTTTCCGCCACCGAGGCAATCGCCATTCTGCGTGATGGTGACACCTTGTGCTGTTCCGGTTTTGGCAGCAACGGTGTGCCGGTGGAGTTGATTCTGGCGCTGGAAAAGAGTTTTCTTGAGACTGGATCGCCCAAGAACCTGACCCTGCTGTTTGGCGGTGGCCCGGGTGATGGCGCAACAGGCGGGGCCAACCATCTGGCCCATGAAGGCATGCTCAAACGCGTGGTAGGCGGGCATTACGGGCTGGTACCAAAGATTGGCAAATTGGCACTTGAGAGCAAGATCGAAGCCTACAACCTGCCGCTGGGCGTGGTCTCGCACATGTACCGCGACATTGCCTGTGGCTTGCCTGGCACTGCATCCAAAGTGGGCCTTGGCACCTTTGTGGATCCGCGTCTTGAGGGCGGAAAAATTGGCAGCAAGACCTGTGAAGACATCGTTGAGGTGATCCAGCTCGGTGGCATTGAAATGCTGTATTACAAGACCCTGCCGATTTCTGTGGCCTTCATTCGCGCCACCAGCGCGGATGCCGAAGGCAACCTGACGATGGAGCGTGAAACGCTCACCCAAGACGTGTTGGCAATAGCCACAGCCACCAAGAACAGCGGTGGTTTTGTGATTGCGCAGGTAGAGCGGATTGCAGAACGAGGCTCCTTGAACCCGCGCCGTGTCAAGGTGCCGGGCATTCTGGTGGATTGTGTGGTGGTGGCTCAGCCTGAGAATCACCCGCAAAACCTGAATGGCACCTATAACCCGGCCTTCTCGGCAGAAATGCGTGTGCCGCTGGATGAAGTGGCACCGATGCCACTCGATGAACGCAAGGTCATTGCGCGCCGCGCTGCGTTTGAGCTGTTGCCAAACTCGGTGGTCAATCTGGGCATTGGCATGCCCGAGGGCGTGGCGGCCGTGGCCAACGAGGAAAAGATCCTGAAGTACATGACGCTGACGGCCGAGCCAGGCGTGATCGGTGGCATGCCAGCCTCTGGCCTGAATTTTGGTGCAGCCACCAACCCCGATGCGGTCATTGACATGAACCAGCAGTTTGACTTTTATGATGGTGGCGGGCTGGATCTGGCCTGTCTGGGCTTGGCCGAGTGCGACCCCTCGGGCAGCATCAATGTCAGCCGTTTTGGCCCCAAACTGGCCGGTGCCGGGGGCTTCATCAACATCACCCAGAACAGCCGCACCGTGGTGTTCGTCGGCACTTTCACGGCGGGCGGCCTGAAGATTGCCGTTGAAAGCGGGCGTTTGAGGATTGTCCAGGAAGGGCGGGCGCGCAAGTTTGTCAACAAGATTGAACAAGTGACGTTCAGCGGCCCGTATGCCGCCAGCATTGGGCAAAATGTGCTGTACGTGACCGAGCGCTGCGTGTTTGCACTGACCGCGCAAGGGCTGGAGCTGACCGAGGTGGCCCCCGGTGTTGACATTGATCGCGACATTCTGGCGCAGATGGATTTCAAACCCATCATGAACAATCCGAAACTGATGGATGCGCGCCTGTTCTTGCCGGACCCAATGCAACTCAAGGACGCGTTGTTGTCGATCAGTCTGGTGGACCGCATGCAGTACGAGTCGGCCAAACACACCGCCTACTACAACTTTGCCGGCCTGCATGTGCAGACCAAGAAGGATGTCGAAGACATCCGCCATGCCGCCGAAGCCTTGTGTCGCTCGGTCGGGCGCAAGATTGCTGTGGTGGTGAATTACGACAACTTCCAGATTGCTGAAGAGGTGGTGGATGACTACAGCGCCATGGTCAAGGCCTTGAGTGATCAGTACTACACCACCGTGTCGCGTTACACAACCAGCGCCTTCATGCGCCTGAAACTGGGCGAGGCACTGGAAGGCCGTGGCATGGCGGCACACATCTACGAGACGCCGCAAGAGGCCCTGGCCTCTGGAGCGCAGGGCTGACGCATCAGCTTAACTTGAAAACCGCCACCGTTTGCACCAACTGCTGGGCTTGATCGTTCAGGCTTTGGGCGGCGGCGGCCATTTCTTCGACCAGTGCAGCATTTTGCTGTGTGACTTGATCCATCTGTTCGATGGCTTGCACAACCTGTGACACACCGGTGCTTTGTTCCCCGCTTGCCACGGTGATTTCGCCCATGATGTCGGTCAGATGGCGGATGCTGCTGACCACTTCCTGCATCGTGACACCCGCCTGATCGACCAGTACCGTGCCCTGATCCACACAGTCGACGCTGGCGCTGATCAGGCCTTTGATCTCCTTGGCAGCATCTGCTGAGCGGCCCGCCAGCGAGCGGACTTCACTTGCCACCACGGCAAAACCGCGCCCTTGCTCGCCAGCGCGTGCGGCTTCCACGGCGGCATTGAGGGCCAGAATGTTGGTTTGAAACGCAATGCCATCAATGACACTGATGATTTCTGAAATCTTGTGCGACGAGGCATTGATGCCTTTCATGGTTTGCACCACTTCAGCCACCACCTTGCCACCGCGCGCGGCCACGTCGGACGCCTTGACGGCCAACTGGTTGGCCTGGTCGGCGCTTGCAGCGTTTTGTTTCACCGTGGCATCGAGCTGGTGCATGGAGGCGGCAGTCTGTTCCAGTGCGCTGGCCTGGTGTTCGGTGCGCGCCGACAAATCGCTGTTGCCCTGGGCAATTTCGTTGCTGGCCGTGGCGACTCCTTCAGCGCCACCGCGCACGTTGCGAACCACATCGGCAAGGCTGTCCTGCATGTATTTGAGTTGGGCCATCATGCTGTGCTCGTCACCCTTGCGCAACTTGATGGGCTGGCTCAGGTCACCGTGCGCCACGCGCTGGGCCAGGTTGGCCGCTTCACTTGGCTCGGCACCCAATTGACTGAGCGCGCGCCGAACGATCATGCCGATCACAAAATACAAGACCACCTGCAAAATCCCCTGGCCGACCCAAATCCAGGCATTGACCATGCGGATGTCTGCCACATCGTCCTGGATGTTCATGGTGACGCTGACCGCACCAAGTACCGTGCCTTCATCAACACCGTGGCATTCCAGGCATTTTGAGGCGCGGAACTCTTTCATCGCGATGGAAGGAACGACCAGGCGCATCGTTGCATTGCCCTTGTCGTCCTCGCTGATCTTGACCTGAAGTTTGCCGTTTGCCAACACGGCGTTGTCCATCGCATCAACAGGCTTTTCCTGCGGGAGTCCCTCGCCAAATTCATCGTTTGTGCCTTTGCCGCGCACAACGCGAAGCTCTTGAATATTTTCCGAGACGCCCAGTCTTTTGATGAAAAGTGCCCGACCAGCCGCGTCACCGATCACACTCTTGCCGCCAACCTCGATGTCCATCAAGGTGTTCATGCCGTTGATGACGCCGTCTGCCACGGCCATTGTGCGTTCCTGTGCGGCCAGCATCTGGCGCTCTTCAAAATGTCGGGCCAGCCACTGCTGTGCAGCCAGCAAGATCACCAATATCAGCCCCTGGATAAGAAACTGAAGTTTTCTTTGAACCCCAAGACGGTTCCAGAATGCAGAAATATTTTTCATGGTCAATCAACCTGATCCAGGACGGTTTTGTTTTGAAGCGCAGATTTTCTGGCAATTTCAGCGCTGGATGGATGATCTGCGTCAAGATGCAGTCGGCTTTTCCTGCCCCAGCATCAACTTGTGCACCAGATCGCCGGTGTTGGACGCCTGGTATTTGCGCATCAGGCGGGCACGGTAAATTTCGACCGTGCGGTGGCTGATGCCCAGCAGGCGACCAATTTCCTTGCTGCTCAGGCCGTCCAGCAACA
>CAISLL010000334.1 GCA_903886165.1 uncultured beta proteobacterium
CAATGAGGATGTTTCGGTTGAACATGGCAGTCCTAAAAGACGTGGGCTTGTGGGTGAAGGTGCCCAGGCGAACGGCTGATCACAAGAACCGCAATGGGTTTTGTGGCACGCTCCTCCGTGGTGTTCCCACTTCAGCAATACGCCCCTTGTCAGGGCGCTGCCTATCGCCAGTCGCGTGCGGTGGTGAGTTTAACTGAAGCCGCTATTTGAGCGCGACGGTGGCGGCTTGGCCAGGGCTGTTGTCAGGGGGTGTGGCTGTTGGTGCTGCTGGCTCAATAGCGTTTGCCCGGAGGGGAGTGCCAGCGGCTTGTGGTGTGAACACGGGCACCTGTCGCCCCTGTGCGACTTGTTGCAACCTGGCATATTCAGCCATTACCTTTGAGGTGTAGCCATTGTCATCTTCCATGTTGGCAGCACCCACATAGTATTTCAGGCCACCCTCCACGGAGCCGGCCATACGGATGCAGTCCTGCAACACCTTCACGCCAACGCGCAGGTTTGCCAGCGGATCAAACGCAGCAAACTTGCCGCCAAAATTCTGGTACTTGTCGCTGTGAATTTTGGTCATCACCTGCATTAGCCCTTGGGCGCCGACCGGACTTTGGGCAAACGGATTGAAACCGGATTCAATGGCCATTACAGCCAGAATCAGGGTGGGGTCAAGTTTGGTTCTTACACCAACTTCATAAGCTTCTGCAACCAAGGCACTGACAGGTTCTGCCGCGACCCCGTATTTCCTGCTCAGCCAATAGGCCACGGCCGCTTGTTGTTTTGGCAACTCTTTGGGGTCGACGGCGGTGGCACGGTCATTGGCGACAAGGTCGCTGACCACACCACTGACTTCCAACTGGCGTTCTTGCAACCAGCTGAAAAGCTGGATTTCACCAATCTGACGAAGTTCTGGGCGCGCCACCAAGGTCATGGCGGCAAACAGCACGATGAGGCCAATCAAGGCAAAACTGTTGTGCGTGATTTCAAAAAAGCCTTTGGTGACGGCGGCGCTGATCCGTCGCAGGCTGAGAGTCAATTTTGTAGATGCTGACATAGCTTCTCCTTCTTGCGCGCGGATCTGTCGAGACGTGATGCATGGGGCACACGGATAGCCAGGGACTGCGCCTGGGTTGTTACGCTATCAATATCCTGCGAGTGTTTCTCCGGTGGGTGCAGAAATTTGATGTTGCCGGGGGTCGGCAGCGGGTTCGGGTTTTCCCTGATTTCTCAGGTTCGGCGAATTTTAAAGGGCTAGAATATACCTAGTCAACCATAACAAATATGTTTTATATATATTTTTATGTCGCAAGATTTGACGATTCTGTGAACTCTGCCCTTGGGTCCACTGCATATTGCGAAGAAAATCTGAAGCCATGAAATTAGACGCTTTGTTCCAATCGAGTTGGCTTCGTCGTTTGTTCCTGGCGGTCGCTGGCATGTTGTCGTTGTGGGCGATGGCGTGGCTGGCACTGCCGCTTGTGCTGAAAAACCAGCTTGAATCACGCCTGTCGGAACAGTTTGGGCGCACGGTGAGTGTCGGGCGGGTTGACTTCAAGCCCTGGTCATTGGAATTGACACTGGGTGACCTTGCGGTGGCCCATGCCGATGCGGCGAACCCATCTGCGCAGTTCAGCGTCAAGCGGCTGTATGTTGATATCGAAGCGCAGTCGCTGTGGCGGCTTGCCCCGGTGGTGGACGCTCTTCAGATCGAGGCTCCGCGGTTGTTGCTCAAGCATTTGGGGGGTGGGCACTACGACGTGGACGATGTGCTGGCACGCCTGCGTCAGGCACCTGCCACACCAGAGGCCCAGCAATTGCGCTTTGCACTCTACAACCTGGCATTGACGCAGGGTGAGGTCGCGCTGGAGGATGCCTCTTTGGGCAAGGTGCACCAATTGACCGGTTTGACCATCAAGCTGCCGTTCTTAAGCAGCCTGCAGGCCAAACGTGAGGTGCAAGTGCAGCCGCAGCTGGCGTTTGCGCTCAACGGCAGCCAGTTTGACACTGCGGCGCAAAGCACGCCGTTTGCAGACAATCGCAAGACAGAGGCCCATGTCAAGCTCAAGGATCTGGACTTGGCGCCCTACCTGGCCTATCTGCCTGCAAGCTTGCCGCTGCGTCTGACGTCCGCGGTGCTCAATGCTGACCTGAAGCTGGCGTTCGAGCAGGCTGGCCAAATCTCGGTTGTGCTGAGTGGTTTGGTGACTGCAAGCCACGTCAAGATAGCGGCGCCACAGTCAGGCAGCGAGTCCGCGCCCACGCAGGCTGTGATGGCTTTTGATTCATTGCAGGTGCAACTCGCCGATGTGCGCCCGCTGGAGCGCAAGGTGCAACTTGGCAGGGTGGAATGGGTCAAGCCGCAGTTGGACGTAAGCCGCAATGAGCAAGGTGTCATCAATTGGCAGACCTTCCTTGGAGCGCCAAAATCAAGCAAAAAAGCCTCTGAAAACATAGCTTATTCCGCTGATTCGACCGGGGCTACAGCAAAAAAAGACAAAAATTCTTTGCCATGGACGGTCGGCGTGGCGCATTTCAGTCTGCAAGGCGGCAAACTGCGCTGGTCTGACCGCAGCACGCCCATGCCGGCAAGTCTTGCCGCACATGCGATCAACTTCTCGGCACAGGCGTTGACCTGGCCTGTCACGCAACGGGTACCATTTGAAGGCAGCGCCGAACTTGAGACGGCGACATTGACCTTCTCGGGCGGCGGCACTGACCAGGCTGCAGACCTGACTGCCAAGCTGGAAAGCGCGCCCCTGATTCTGGTTGCTCCGTATTTGGCAGATGTGTTGGTGCCGCAACTCAATGGCCTGCTCGGGGTAGACCTCGGTGTGACCTGGCTTGCACAGGGCCCGGCACAGCAGCCGATGCAACTCGCGATTCAGGTGCCAAAGCTGACTTTGGATCAAGTCGAACTGGGTCCGGCACCCGCGCCACGAACGGGGCAGGGCGGCAAGGCAACACTTGCCAGTATCAGGCAACTGCAGGTCGAGCAGGTGAGCGTCGATGTGCCGCGTCAAACTGCCACCCTGGGCAAGGTGCTGCTAACCCAGCCAAAAGCCGCGCTGGCGCGGCGGGCCGATGGACGCTGGATGTTTGAAGACTGGTTCAGGGCAAATGCATCGGCAGTGCCGGCTGCTGCCGCAGATGGCAGCGTGAGCACCAAGAGCGCTGCACGTGCCAATAGAAACACGCAAAAGCCGTGGGTGTTGGTTGTCAATGACCTGAGCATGACGAAAGGTGATTTTGGTGTGACCGATGAGGTGCCTCACAAGCCAGTGGCGTTTGACCTGTCTGCGATGTCATTGCAATTGAAGAATTTCAGCAGTGAAAGCGGCAAACCGTTCTCTTGGAGCCTGGGTGCACGCATGCAGCACGGCCAAACCGAGCCGGGCAGCCTGGCCGGGCGTGGCACCGTGGTGATGAGCCCGCTGTCGCTGCAGGGTGACCTGAACTTGCAGCGTCTGCCTCTGCATGCGCTGGAGCCCTACATGGCCGATGCCCTGAACATTGAACTGTTGCGTGCCGATGCCAGCTTCAAGGGCCATGTCGCCTACGCCCAAAACCCCGACGGCATGGCTTTGCAAGTGCGCGGTGACACCAGGCTGGAAGACCTTCGTGCTGACACGTTGGCCCAAACAGCACCTTACAAACCTGCTGAGGAGTTGTTGAACTGGAAAGACCTGAGCCTGACCGGGTTGAACGTGGCCATGGTGCCAGGCTCAGTCACCCGTGTGGACGTGGCGCAGACCACGCTCAGTGACTTTTACGCCAAGCTGACCCTGAGCGAAACAGGTCGACTGAACCTGCAGGATGTGGTGGCCACGGGCAGCAACAGCGCGGCCAGTGCGACAGGCACGGTGGTGGCCCCCACAGCCGCACCGGCGTCAGCACCCAACCCGGCTGACCACTCACCCCTACCGCCGACCGCAGTGCTGGCCCAGTCGCCAGCCAGTTTGACTGATGAATCAAAATCAATAGCTACATCTGAAGGTGATGTAAGGGCTACAGGTAAAATTGATATAAAAAACGAGCGCACACCCGTGATTTACTTCGGCCCTGTCAGCCTGAATGGCGGCCGAGTTGACTTTACCGACCGGTTTATTAAGCCAAACTATTCGGCACGCCTGACGGAGCTTGCCGGCAAGCTCGGCGCGTTCTCCTCTCAAGCCAACAACGGCGAGGTGCAGCTGGCTGACCTGGAACTTCGTGGCCGTGCGGAAGGCACAGCCACGCTGGAGATTGTTGGCAAGGTCAACCCCCTGGCCAAGCCTCTGGCACTTGACATCCAAGGTCATGTGCGCGACCTTGAACTGGCACCGCTGTCGGCCTACTCGATCCGCCACGCGGGTCATGGCATTGAGCGTGGCAAACTCAGTGTGGATGTGGCCTACAAGGTGCAGCCGGATGGGCAATTGACGGCCAGCAACAACATCGTGCTGAACCAGCTTAAATTTGGCGACCAAGTGCCTGGCGCGTCCAGCAGTTTGCCAGTCAAGCTGGCGGTGGCCTTGCTGGCCGACCGCAACGGCGTCATCGATATCAATTTGCCGATCAGCGGCTCCCTGAACGATCCGCAATTTCGCCTCGCCCCGATTGTGTTCAAACTGATCGTGAATTTGATCGCAAAAGCCATCACCGCGCCGTTTTCATTGCTGGTGAGTGCTTTTGGAGGTGGCGGGGATGAACTCAGCATGGTCAGCTTTGCGCCTGGGTCAGCCGCGCTGACACCTGAGGCGATCGCCGGGCTGGACAAAGTGGCGAAGGCGCTGCAGGCGCGCCCGGCCCTGAAAATGACAGTGGTCGGCACGGCCAGCCTTGAACTGGAGCGCAATGCTTTCAAACGCGAGCAGCTGCAGGCCCTGGTGTTGGCTGAAAAGCGTCGGGCGGAACCGGGTGGCGCCACAACAGGCACAGTGCAGGTGTCTGCCGACGAATACCCGAGTTTGCTCAAGGCGGTTTACAAACGGGCCGACTTTGCCAAGCCACGAAATCTGGTCGGCATGGCCAAGGATTTGCCAGTACCCGACATGGAAGTGCTGCTGTTGACTAACCTGAGTGCCACTGAGTCGGCCATGCAGGCGCTTGCTGTCAGGCGTGGTGTGGTGGTGCGTGACCACCTTGCAAGCCTGCAGCTGCCACTGGAACGCCTGTTCCTTGGTGCTGCCAAAGCCGTGCCACCCGAGGCCAAATGGCAGCCGCGGGCGGAGTTGAGTCTGGCGAGCGAGTGAGGCTTTTCTGACGCCGGGTCCGGGCTGGCGTCGCGCTAATTTTGTGGCTCCAATAGTTTTTTTGAACCGCGCGCAAATCCCGGCGAAAATACGCATTTATTCCCGCTGCACAGCAGTGGGCACTTCTTTTCTTTAGTGCGCGATCTCGATGTTTCCTTTTTCTACCCAAAGCAAAGCAGCCCCCACCCCTGACGCACCTGCCGTCACCGCCAAAAGCCAGGAGGCGCACCCGCTGGACGCGTTGACTCATGGTGCGTTTTCGGCCCACACATCAGGCGAACGCATGGCCTGTATCCGCGAGTGGCTGGCCAGCGGCCCCAGCGGTGAGCAACTGCAACAGGTGTTCAAGGAACTCAGCGTCAAGGACAAGGGTGCCGCCAAACTGGTGCGGGAGAAGCTCGATGACATCAAACGCAGCAAAACCCAGGCCACTATTGCGCTGGAATGGGCTGACAAGGCGCAAGCCCTGCTGGCGCTGTCCAAACTGAACCTGGCCGATGCGCTGGCCTGGCAACGTGATGCCGCCAAAGCCGGTGCCCCGCTGAGCAAGGAACCGCTGGCCGGCCTGAAAGTGCAATTGGTGGAGCGTGTGCGCGCCATTGAAGACCTGCAGCACCGC
>CAISLL010000335.1 GCA_903886165.1 uncultured beta proteobacterium
GCCGGATGATGCTGGCCAGCACGGTGTCCACACCGACCGCCTTGACCTGGATGACGACCCGGCCATCGCCATTCAGGGTGCCGCCGGTGACCTTGTCCGTAGCTGCTTTTGCCACCGGCAAGGGTTCCCCGGTCAGCATCGATTCATCGACCTGCGTCTGGCCTTGCAGCACCACACCGTCCACCGCAAAACGTTCACCCGGGCGCACCACCAGTTCATCACCCACTAACACCTCGTCAATTGGCACATCCACTTCGCCGTCCAGCCCCAACAGGTGCGCTGTTTCAGGTCGTAAGGCGTGCAAGGCGCGAATCGCCGAGGTGGTTTGCCGCTTGGCACGGGCTTCGAGCCATTTGCCCAGCAGCACCAGCGTGATCACCACCGCCGAGGCTTCAAAGTACAGGTGCGGCATGTCCCCGGCCGCAGCCGTTAGCCACAACCAGACCGACAGCGTCCAGCCGGCCGTGGTGCCTATGGCCACCAGCAGGTCCATGTTGCCGCTGAGTGACTTCAGCGAATGCCAGCCTGCCTTGTAAAAACGTGCCCCCAGAATGAACTGCACCGGCGTGGCCAGCACAAACTGCAGCCAGGCCGGCAACATCCAGTGCTGTTGCCAAAGGCTGCCGACCATCGGCAGCATCAAGGGTAGCGACAGCAGCAGCCCCAGTGCCACCGGCGCAAAGCCCGACCACGGTGAGTCATCCGGGGCGTCAATGGCGGCGCTGGCAGCCACCGGTTCGTAACCGGCGTCCCGCACGGCACGCCGCAACCGTGCCTCAATCTGTTCAGACCCCTGCACCAGCACCCGGGCGGATTCGGTGGCCAGGTTGACACTCACCTCTTGCACGCCGGGCACTTTTTTGAGGGCGCGTTCAGCCCGGCCGACACACGATGCGCAAGTCATGCCATGGATGCCGATGTCGACACGTTTGATTTCTTCTAATGTTTCTGAGGTTGCCATGATCGAGTGAGAATTTGAGAGGGAGCAAGGTTCACAATACGCCTTTCCCGGAACCATGTATTTTCAAGGAATTGAGATGAAGCAAATTTTTACCGTCACCGGCATGACCTGCGAGCATTGTGAAAAGGCCGTGGTGCGCGCTGTGCGCCAGTTGGATCGGGCCGCCGAAGTGCAGGCCGACCGCAACACCAACACCGTGGTGGTGACGTCCGAGCAGTCTCGTGAGATCTTGGCGCAGGCCATTGCGGACGAAGGTTACACCGTGGCACCCTGAGGTCGCGCATCAATGGCAGCTTTCACTGACATGACGCTGTTGACGGACTTGTACCCGTCTTTGGCGCAGGTGCAGCCCGCACCCGATGCCCCAGCAGCTGGCCTGGTACCTTTTGAGGCGCCTGCCAATACCGTGTTGTTCAGCGAACATGCGGCCTGCCAGGGTTTTCCGCTGGTGTTATCCGGTGAAATCAAGGTGTCGCGCAGTTCCGGTGATGGCCGTTCGCTGGAGCTTTACCGGGTCGTGCCGGGCGAGTTGTGCCTGGTGTCAAGCGCCTGCCTGTTTCGCGCGCAGCCACTCTCTGCCAGTGGCATCACCACCAAGCCCAGCACCCTGATGTTGATTCCGCCAGAACTGTTCAAGCGCTGGCTGGAAAACCCGGCGTTTCGCAACGACGTGCTGGGCCTGTTTGCCGAGCGCATGGCCGATTTGACCTGTCTGATTGACGCCGTGGCCTTTCACAAGCTGGACCGGCGCCTGGCGGCGGCCTTGCTCGGGCGCGGCCAGCAACTTCATGTGACGCACCAGACCCTGGCCGATGAACTCGGCACGGTGCGTGAAATTGTGACGCGCCTGCTGCGCCAGTTTGAGCGCGAAGGCTGGGTCAGTCTGGGCCGCGAACAGATTCAGATCGTCAACGGTGCGGCTTTGCGGGCACTGGTCAGCACCCAACCGGTGTGACACGGCGGGCGCAACGCTGCGTGACTTGTGTCACATACAAGCCTGTTGCAAAAGGGTGTAATTCGTTCGTCCCCTTTATTCAACCCGTGACCTCAAGGAGTTTTTCATGAAATCAAATGTTGGCGGTATTGACCGTATCCTGCGCATTGTTCTCGGCCTGGTGCTGATTGGCCTGACTGTTTCCGGCACCATTGGTGTGTGGGGCTGGGTGGGTGCCGTGTTGCTCGGCACCGGTTTGATGGGCTGGTGCCCGCCTTATGCCATCTTTGGTTTCAGCACCTGTTCCATGAAGAAGTAAAACCGCTTCTGTTGTTGACTGCAGAGGTCGTTTGACCGCTGCAAATCAGGCGCAAACAGCTATTTAAAAGATAGCTGTTTGCGCCTGATTCATTTGGGCTGTAGGTTGATTTGAATGTGTTTATGTGGACGGTTGGTAAAGGATCAACCGGGTTCAGGCGTCATTTATATTGCAGATTTCCACGATCGTA
>CAISLL010000336.1 GCA_903886165.1 uncultured beta proteobacterium
ACGAATTCCACATCACGCTGTCGCCCGACGCGGTGCAATTGTTCACCCTGGGCGACGTGGTTTGTTTCATTGACGAACTCATTGCGGTGCAACATGCCAGCAATGCACCGCAGGACCTCGTCATGGCAACGGGTTTGCAGGCCACATGAGACGCGTTGCGGTCACCGGCTTGGGTGTGGTGTCACCGCTGGGCTGCACGGCAGCTGAGGTCTACGCCAACGCGTCAAGTGGCTGTTCTGGCATCTGTCGTCTGGAGACGGCGTTCACTCACCGGCTCCACGCGCCACTGGCGGCCACCGTGGCCTTTGACGGTGCGGCACATTTTGAGCCGGCCCGATTGCGCATGCTGGACCGCGCCAGTCAGTTTGCGCTGTTGGCGGCGCGGCAAGCGTTTGTCGATGCCGCCTGTGACTGGCATGCCGTGGATTTGAGCCGGGCGGGCACCTTTGTCGGCACTGGCATGGGCGGGTCGTCATCCAACGACGAGGGTTACCAGACGCTTTATGGCGAAGGATCAGACCGCATCAAACCCTTCACGGTCCTGATGGGCATGCACAACGCCAGCGCCGCATGGATCGCCATTGAGTTCAAGCTGCAAGGGCCCAGCCTGACCTATTCGACCGCGTGCTCATCGTCGGCGGTGGCCATTGGCGAGGCCTGGTTGCGCATTGCCTCTGGCAGCCTCGACCTGGCCATTGCCGGGGGATGCGAGGCGCCGCTCGCGTTTGGCTCATTAAAAGCCTGGGAGGCGCTGCACACGCTGGCCACCATCGACGCCCTTGACCCTTCCGCGTCATGTAAACCCTTCTCAAAAGATCGCAGCGGCATGGTGCTGGGCGAAGGTGCGGCGATGCTGGTGCTTGAACCCTGGGACAGCGCCGTGGCGCGTGGCGCCACGATTCATGGCGAGGTGCTTGGCTGCGGTTTGACCACGGACATCGGCCACATCACCCGTCCCAGCGTCGAAGGCCAGGCGGCGGCGATGCGGGCAGCGCTGCAATCGGCCAAAGTCGAGCCTGCAGCCATTGATGCCATCAATGCGCACGGCACTGGCACACTGGCCAATGACGCAGCAGAAACTGCGGCGATCAAGGCGGTGTTTGGGGCGCGCTCGGCGGCCATTCCGGTCAGTGCCACCAAGGCCATGCACGGGCACTTGCTGGGGGCGTCAGGTGCGCTCGAAGCCGTGTTGTCGTTGCTGGCGATGCAGCACGCGGTGGCATTGCCCACCCTGCACCTGAACACCCCCGACCCAGCCTGCGACCTGGACTATGTGCCCAACGTGGTCCGCACCGATGTGGCCGCCAGAACCATGCTGTCAAACTCGTTTGCGTTTGGCGGAACCAATGCGGTGCTGGTGTTGCGGGCCGCATCCTGATTTTGTCGCGTTATATAAAAATTCGCTTATAGCCCTTTTATCTATTGCTTATATAGCTATGTTTTTTAGATTTGTCCTGGGTCCAAGGCGCGCCGGGTGCGATTCAAAGTCAGGCGTGCCGCAGAGGGATTCGCCAACTGACGCCCGCGCTCGTGTTCACGCCTGTGTTGTCTATTTCACGTTTGAAACGGAGGCATGACGCAATTTAGGGCAAATGTGGATGGTGCAACAGCCCCGCGATGGTTATCATTTCTCCTCGGGTAAGAGCAGGCCGCCAAATTGCCTGTTTTTAGTATGTGCAAGGTGCGTGGAATCGCAAAACGTCAGGGGTTACCATGCCTCGCCGCCATCTGAATCATCATTGCAACACGTGCGCCGTCATGGGCGCCATGATGCCGTGTGTTAGCCGGGACAAAACCGGTGACACCAAGGGGGACTCGCGTGGCTGAACCGAGGACCGAGTCGGCTCGAACCCCACCTTTCGTTGAAGAAAAACTGTCATTGCGTCAGTTCGCCGAGACGCGCTTTGCCGCGCTGCCAATGTCTCTCACTGCCGAGCAAGAAGCCCAGCTGCCGCTGGCCGTGCAGCACCTGCTGCATGAACTGCAAGCCCGCCAGAAAGAGCTGGAACTGCAAAACGACGAATTACGGCGGGCGCAATCGGTCAACAACACCGCGCGGGCGCATTATTTCGACTTTTATGACCTGGCCCCGGTGGGTTACTGCACACTGAATGCAGAGGGCCAGATCAACCAGGCCAACCTGACCATGGCAAGTTTGCTGGGTTTGATGCGGGACAGCTTGATTGCGCAGCTCTTTAGCCAGTTCGTCGTGGCGCAAGACCAGGATATTTTTTATTTTTTCCGACAGAAATTGCTTGAATCTGGTGAATCCTTGTCGTGTGATGTGCGCATGGCCCGGACTGGCAGCCAATGGTTCTGGGTTCATCTGGCCGCATTGGCCGTGCCCGGTGACGATGGCATCACCGCCTTGCGTATGGTGCTCAGCGACATCACCGAACGCAAGCAGACCGAAGAACAACTGCTGTTGGCGGCCAGCGTGTTTGAGCATGCAGGCGAAGGCATCATGGTCACTGACGTCAAAGGCAACATCATCGAGGTCAATGAAGCTTTTACGCTGATCACCGGCTACAGCCGGGCCGAGGTGCTGGGGCGCAGCCCGCGCATGCTCAGGTCTGGCCGTCATTCAGCAGACTTTTATGAAGCCATGTACGCACAACTGGCAAGCAGCGGTTACTGGAGCGGCGAACTCTGGAACCGGCATAAAAATGGCGAGGTTTACCCCGAGCAGCTGGCAATCACCGCGGTGCGTGGCCCAGACGGTGAGGTGCAGCGTTATGTGGGGCTGTTTTCGGATATCACCGCGCTCAAGTTGCACCAGCAGCGACTTGAACGCATGGCTTATTTTGACCTGCTCACTGGCTTGCCCAACCGTGTGCTGCTGGCAGACCGGATGCAACAGGCTATGGCGCTGGCCCGGCGCAGTGAGAAATTGCTGGCCGTGGTCTATGTGGACATGGATGGCTTCAAGGCCATCAATGACCTTCATGGCCATGTGGCAGGAGACCAGATGCTGATTGCCGTGTCCATGCAGATGCGCGACACCCTTCGTGAAGGCGACACCCTGGCGCGTATTGGTGCCGATGAATTTGCGGTGATCCTGGTCGGACTGGAAAGTGCGCAGACCTGCCTGCCGCTGCTTGAGCGCCTGATGGCCGCCGTTGCCCAGCCACTTGTGAATGGAGACCAGACACTGCGCGTCACTGCCAGTCTGGGCGTCACCTTTTACCCGCAGGCACCAAGCATTGAAGCTGATCAACTGTTGCGCCAGGCAGATCAGGCCATGTACCAGGCCAAGCAGGCGGGCAAAAACTGCTACCAGGTGTTTGATGCCGCGCTACACAGCAGTCTGCAAGGCTCGCCTAACACTTGAGCTGCATCCACCAAGTGGTGAAGTGTGAGGTGCCACACAGACCCGCCAAACCCGACCGGTCATCATCGTGACTTGGACGCAGGTTGGCGTTACCGCGAGATCGCCAGTGATCGACGGAACCAGGCCTGGCCGAGCCGTATCTGTTAGCAGTGAGTCAAAAGAGTGATGCCGACATGCTGGTGGAACACCATTGCAGCGCCAGCATTGGGGTGCTGGTGTTCACGGACAACGACACCTCGCAGAACGACATCCTTAAGCGGGCAGACGCCGCCATGTACCAGGCCAAACGCGATCGGCGAAACCGGGTGCATTTTTACGTGGTTGTTTAGCCACTATGTGTACCAGCGCACCGATCAGGGGTGGCGCGCTCATGCACCATGGCGGGCATTGCGCGCGCCCTCATTGCCTGAAAGCCCGGCGCGTTTATACATTTATATAAAAATGACTCTTTGCCCTTGTAAGATAAGGGATAAACGCTATATTTTAAATAGTAAACATCAGCCCTGAAGAACAAAGACAAGGAATCCGCCATGACCATCACCGTCGATATTCTCAATGCCCGCGTCCTGATCGTGGACGACCAGCCAGCCAATGTGCAGCTGCTGGAGCAGTTGCTGAGTGACGCAGGCTACACCCAGGTGACTGCCACCATGAACCCGACCGAGGTCTGTGCGCTGCACCGGAAAACCCCGTTTGATGTGATCTTGCTTGACCTGCAAATGCCGGTCATGGACGGCTTTCAGGTCATGGAGGGGCTCAAGACCAACATTGACGATGACTACCTGCCGGTGATTGTGCTGACTGCGCAGCCGGGCCACAAGCTGCGCGCGCTGGCTGCTGGCGCCAAGGACTTCATCAGCAAGCCGTTTGACCTGATCGAGGTCAAGACACGCATTCACAACATGCTGGAAGTGCGCCTGCTCTACAAAAAGCTGGCCAACTACAACAAGGAGCTGGAAGCTACTGTGGCCGAGCGCACCGCTGAGTTGCGCGAAAGCGAGGCGCGTTACCGCAGCCTGACCGAGCTGGCTTCAGACTGGTATTGGGAGCAGGACGAGGCTGGAAAGTTTTCCAAAGTCTCAGGCCCGGTGCTTGAAATGCTGGGCTTGCAGGTGGAACCGCTGGGCGATGACACGGGCCCGACACTGGCCATTGGCTGGAATGAGGCCGAGCGTGCCAGATTACGCGGTGCCATTGGCAACCGCGAGCCATTTCTGGACTATGTGTTCCACCGTACGGCTGCCGATGGCAGCCAGCAAACCTTTCAGGTCAGCGGTGAGCCGATGTTCAACAGCGCCAGCCGGTTTATTGGCTACAGGGGCATTGGGGTGGAACTCACCTCCAAACATTGAGACAGAACAATAACAACATCAGGGCGACCTCTCATGGCTTCAATTCAACAAACCAACCCCAGCCCGAAACAGAACCACCTGCTGGCAGCCCTGCCGGCACAAGACTTTGAACGCCTGGCGTCACGTCTTGAATTGGTGCCGATGGCGCTGGGCCAGATGCTGTATGACCCTGGCACACAAATGCGCCATGCATTCTTTCCGATCAGCTCGATTGTGTCGCTGCACTACGTGACCGAGTCTGGTGCCTCAGCTGAAACCGCCGGGGTCGGCAATGAAGGCGTGGTGGGTATTGCCCTGTTCATGGGTGGTGACACCACTTCAAGCTCGGCCGTGGTGCAAACCGCAGGCCAGGCCTACCGGCTGGACCGCCACATTTTGAAAGAATTGTTTGACGAGGGTGGGGCGCTGCAACGTCTGTTGCTGCGCTACACCCAGGCCTTGATGACACAAATGGCGCAGACAGCCACCTGCAATCGGCACCATTCCGTGGAGCAGCAACTGTGCCGCTGGCTGTTGCTGACGCTGGATCGCCTGCCTGACCGGGAGTTGGTGATGACCCAGGAGCTGGTGGCCAGCATGCTGGGTGTGCGCCGTGAGAGCGTCACCGACGCTGCCGGCCGCCTGCAAAGTCTGGGCTACATCCGTTACCGCCGTGGCCACATCGGGGTGCTGGACCGCGAGGGTCTGGAGACCGCCGCCTGCGAGTGTTACGGCGTGGTCAAGAAGGAACTGGATCGTCTGCTGAGCGATGTGCGTTAACGTGACATAACGCAGCCGACATGGCGGCGGGTCAGACCGCCATGACACTCAATACCGGCGTGCGACGCCGTTGTCGATTTGCACCCGGTCACCCACCCGAATGTCGTCACTGCTGGTTTGTGTGATGGACTGGTAGGTGCCGTTGTTCAGACGGATGTTGAACCTGTAGGCGTTCACCTGTTGGGTGCCTTGGCGGTTTTTCTCCATTTGATTGCCCACATAGGCACCACCGGCTGCGCCCAGCACGGTGGCCGCCGTGTTCCCGCTACCGCTGCCGACCTGGTGGCCAAGTATGCCGCCCACCACAGCGCCGGCAATCGCGCCAGCACCAATGCCGCTGGTGTTGGCAGTGTCTTGGCTGACCAGCTCAATCGACTGCACCACACCGTATTGGGTGTAGACATTGGTCGATTGCGGGTAGCTGGAAGTCGCCGGTGTCGGGGTGTTGGTTGCGCAGGCACCGAGTGCCAGCACGGTGAAAAGTCCGGCGACTGCCTTGAGGTTTTGAATATGTTTCATGATGTGGTTGCCATTACTTCTTGATACTCATGTCATTGCTGACTTTGGTGACGCCGTCGACGTCACCGCTGATTTCAAGGGCACGGTCAATTTGCCCCTGATTGTTGACAAAGCCGCTTAGCTGAACTTCGCCGTTGCGCGTGACCACGGCAATGTCAGCGCTTTTGACACCTTCATCGGCCATCAGCAGGGTTTTGACACGGGTGGTGATCAAGGTGTCATCGACTTTGGTGCCTATGCTTGTGGGTGCGCCCTTCAGGCTGACCTTGTTGTCGATGGCCAGCACGCCGGGAACAGACCGCGCCACGGCCACCGCGTGGTCGATCTGGGCCTGGTTGTCAACAAAGCCGCTCAGCATGACCTCGGCCTTGCGGGTTTCCACCT
>CAISLL010000337.1 GCA_903886165.1 uncultured beta proteobacterium
CCACGCGCAATTTGATGCAGCTTGCGATCACCCGCCACGACAACATCGTGCACCCGCAGCGCCAGCAGGTGCTGGACGGAGCGGGTGTGACGGAATTCAGTGGAATGGGCCACCTGCAGATGTGCGTGAGCGACGAGGTGATCACCTGGCTGCGGAGTCAACTTGCGGCACCAGACGTTAACATTAACATGGAACAAAGCAAACTGCATTCGCGGCAAATCCCAACACGAAAGCCCACAACATGACAATTTTGGTAACTGGCGGTGCAGGCTACATCGGCTCGCACACATGTGTTGAACTGCTTAACGCTGGCCAACGCGTCGCTGTGTTTGACAATTTCAGCAACAGCCAAGCCGAATCACTGGCGCGCGTGGAACGTATCACCGGCAAAAAGGTTGAGCTCATTGAAGGTGACATCCGTGACCGCAGCGCGTTAACCGCTGCCTTGCGCCGATGCGATGCCAGTGCAGTGATCCACTTTGCCGGCTTGAAGGCGGTGGGGGAATCCGTGGCACAACCTCTCAGCTACTACGATAACAACGTGGTGGGCACCGTCCGATTGCTCGAAGCCATGACGGAATGCGGGGTGAAAACCCTGGTGTTCAGTTCATCCGCCACGGTGTATGGTGACCCCCAATACCTGCCGCTCACTGAAAGTCATCCCTTGTCCGCTACCAACCCTTACGGACAGACCAAACTGGTCATTGAGAACATGTTGCGCGACTTGCACACCAGCGACGCAAGCTGGCGCATTGGTATCCTGCGTTATTTCAACCCGGTGGGCGCACACGCAAGTGGCCTGATTGGTGAAGACCCGCAAGGCGTGCCGAATAATCTGATGCCATTTGTGGCACAGGTTGCCGTCGGACGACGTGAGTTCCTGAACGTGTGGGGCAACGACTACGCCACACCAGACGGAACTGGCGTACGCGATTACATCCATGTAGTCGACCTTGCCCTTGGTCACCTGGCAGCCCTGAACCAGCTGCAATCCGGTCCGCAATGTGTGGAGGTGAACCTTGGCACCGGCGTGGGTTACAGCGTGCTGGACATGGTGCGCGCCTTCGAGCAAGCCAGCGGCAAACCAGTGGCCTTCAGACTGTCACCCAGGCGCGCGGGCGATGTGGCGGCTTGTTATGCCGACCCAGCCCATGCAAAATCCCTGCTTGGCTGGCAGGCCGAACGTGACCTGCAGACCATGTGCCAGGACGCCTGGCGCTGGCAAAGCGGCAACCCTGAGGGTTACGGCCATTGAATGATACGGAGACCTTTCCTGATAGCACTTGAATCAACTTGGTGCAATCATCAAGGCCCAGGAAACATTGGCGAAATCAGCCACAAAATCGCTTCCAATTCACATCGACAGGCCTACAATCGTCAGCGTCTGCCGCGCTCACTGGGCTTTATATTTCCTTGAACCAATGCTTATAGAGCCCGGGCTTGGAACATAGTGATGTTGGCGTGATCATCTCGCGTTAGATGAACCCAAAACATCCACTGACCTCGCCCACCTGAACCCCGGTTCAGGATGCCGGTCCAGTGGCGTGTGCAGACACCTTTCACCACTTTTCCCAATGAAGCCATTAAAAAATCACCTCAGAGCACATCATGAGGTATCATGAAATTCCAACAAGTTTGTTGGTACTTTTGATGGCATCAAATGGCACTCTCCGATCTACAGATTCGCCGGACTATCACACCCGGCAAGTACGCTGATGCTCACGGCCTTTTCCTGCAGGTAGCCCCAAGCGGCGGCAAGTATTGGCGTTACGCCTACCGCTTCGATGGAAAGCAAAAGGGGCTCGCACTTGGCACTTACCCTGACATCAGTCTTGCCAAGGCACGCGAACGGCACCAGGATGCTCGCACCCAGCTTGCCCAAGGGGTTGACCCCGGCGCACTGAAGCAAGCTGTCAAGGCACGTAAAGCCAACACCTTTGAAGCCTTGGCTGCAGATTGGCTGAGTCGCCAGACCCTCAAAGACATCACGCGCAATAAATTGAGCCTGTGGATCGAGCGTGAATGCAGCCCGTTGGCCAACATGGAAGTGACAGCGATTACCGCACGTGACATCCTGGCGGTTGCCCGTGTTGTTGAATCCACCAGTGCTGACCGCGCCCGTCGACTGGTTGCCATGTGCGGCCAAATCATGCGCTATGGCGTGGCAACTGGGAAGGCAGAAAGAGACCCAACGGGTGATCTGCGTGGTGCCCTGGCCGCTCCCCCAGGTGGTAATTTCACGGCCATCACCGACCCCGTGAATCTGGCAAGGCTTATGCAGGCCATTTATGGCTATCAGGGGCATCCACTGACGGTTGCTGCACTCAAGCTGTCGGCACTCACCTTCACACGCCCCGGTGAATTACGGGCCGCCTTATGGACTGAGATTGACAACGATACCTGGTCGATACCCGCAGCACGCATGAAGATGGGCCGTGACCACATTGTTCCGCTGTCAAGTCAGGCGTTAGCTGTACTGCAGAGTCTGCCGCGAACAAGCGTGTATGTGCTGCCGATGCAAAAAGACAATGATCGACCCATGGCGGCAAATACGGTGGCTGATGCCATCCGAAAGCTGGGGTTTGAACACACTGCCCATGGCTTCCGAGCTACAGCACGCACCATTCTGGATGAAGTGCTGAATCAAAAAGTCGACCTGATCGAGCACCAGTTAGCCCACGCAGTCAAGGATGCCAATGGCCGGGCCTACAACCGCACCACACACCTGCCAGCACGCAAGGGCATGATGCAGGTATGGGCGGACTATCTGGACAGGATTCGCATTGGTGGAAATGTGATCCAGTTGCCAGCCAAGGCGGCATAAACAGTTTTTGACCACACCTCGCTCTCAGCTGATACCTGATGGTGAAAACGAGTTTCCCCTGACTCGCTGGCGCTGGTTTCCTTTTGGGGGCGTGACAGGGAACGCTATGGATAGC
>CAISLL010000338.1 GCA_903886165.1 uncultured beta proteobacterium
CCCAGGTACGCGGGTAGGTGTCAAAGTCTTCGTGCGGCAAAAACTGCAGGCGGTTGACAAAAATGCTGACCACCAGCACGTCGCCCAACGGCTTGGCCTGGCGCACCAGGGCCAAGTGGCCTTCGTGCAAATTGCCCATGGTCGGCACAAAGGTGGGCTTTTTGAAGTTTCCCAGATGCGCGCGCAAGTCGGCGATATTGTTTATTATTTTCATAGCATTAAACCCTTTTTAAATGAGGGCTATAGACCATTTTTTGTATAAAACCGAAGTTACCAGGCGTGGAGCGTGTTGTCAGGGAAGCTGCCGTTTTTGACGGCTTCCACATAGGCTTGCATGGCTTCCTTGATGCCGTGCTGGCCTTGCACGCCCGGCAGGTCGGCCATGAAGTTGCGCACAAATTTGGGCATTTTCCCCAGGCCAAGTCCCAGCATGTCATGCAGCACCAGCACCTGGCCGGAGGTACCGTTGCCAGCACCAATGCCAATGGTGGGGCAATATGGCAACTCAGCGGTGAGTTCGGTTGACAAGGTGGCAGGCACCATTTCAAGCACTAGCAGGGAGGCACCGGCATCCTGCAACTCGTGTGCGTGCCGCTTCATGATGGCGGCAGACTCCACCGATTTTCCCTGCACCCGGTAGCCGCCCAGGGCGTGCACGGTTTGAGGGGTGAGCCCCAGGTGCGCACACACCGGGATGCCGCGTTCCACCAGGAATCGCACGGTGTCTGCGGTCCAGCCGCCGCCTTCGAGTTTGACCATGTGGGCACCAGCCTGCATCAGCACGGCGGCGCTGCGCAGGGCCTGCTCTTTGGATTCGTGGTAGGTGCCGTAAGGCAGATCGCCAATGATCCAGGCCGTGCCCTGCACCCGACGCACACCGCGCGTGACACTTTCCACGTGGTAGCGCATGGTGTCAAGCGACACCCCCACGGTGCTGGACAGTCCCTGGCACACCATGCCCAGTGAATCGCCCACCAGAATACACTCCACTCCCGCCGCATCGGCCACGGCGGCAAATGTGGCGTCGTAGGCTGTGAGCATGGTGATTTTTTCGCCCCGCGCGTGCATTTCCAGCAGGCGCGGCAGACTCACCGGCTTGCGCATGGCCGGGCTGCTCGCTGGTGGCAGGGTGCCGTAGGGGGAGGCGCTTTGGGCAGAGGGTTGGTTCATACGAGGTTCCCCAAAAAAGTGGCGCGAGTCTACCGCAGACCCGCAGGTTTTGCCTCAGTCGCGCGGACTCAGGATGGTGGGCAATATCTGGTCGAGCAAGTTGGGGTAATCCCGGCTGAAGTGCAGCCCGCGGCTCTCGTGGCGGGCCTGGGCGCTGCGCACGATCAGGTCGGCCACCTGCACTAGGTTGCGCAGTTCCAGCAGGTCGCGCGTGACGTGAAAACTGGCATAGAACTCATGAATCTCACCCTGCAGCAGGGCCACCCGGTGGGCGGCGCGTTCAAGGCGTTTGTTGGTGCGCACAATGCCCACGTAGTCCCACATGAAGCGGCGCAGTTCGTCCCAGTTGTGCGAGATCACCACGGTTTCGTCGGCGTCTGTTACCCGGCTTTCGTCCCAGGCCGGCAAGACCGGGGTCGGCGCACGGGTGCTGTGCGCAATGTCTTGGGTGGTGGCCTGGGCAAACACCATGCATTCCACCAGTGAGTTGCTGGCCAGGCGGTTGGCGCCATGCAGACCGCTGCAGGCGGTTTCGCCAATGGCGTACAGGCCCGTGATGTCGGTGCGGCCATGCAGGTCGGCCAGCACGCCACCGCAGGTGTAATGCGCTGCGGGCACCACCGGGATCGGTTGTTTGGAGATATCGATGCCAAGTTCCAGGCAGCGTGCGTAAATGTTGGGAAAGTGTTCTTGCAGAAAACTCAGGGGTTGGTGCGAGATGTCCAGGTAAACGCAGTCGAAGCCGCCTTTTTTCATCTCGAAGTCAATCGCCCGTGCCACGATGTCACGCGGGGCGAGTTCTGCGCGCGGGTCGTGTGCCGGCATGAAGCGAGTGCCATCGGGCAGCAGCAGGCGTCCGCCTTCACCACGCACTGCTTCACTGATCAGGAATGATTTGGCGTGCGGGTGGTACAGGCAGGTGGGGTGAAACTGGATGAACTCCATGTTTTGCACCTGGCAGCCGGCGCGCCAGGCGGCAGCAATGCCGTCGCCGGTGGCGGTGTCGGGGTTGGTGGTGTAGAGGTAGACCTTGCCGGCCCCGCCGGTGGCCAGGATGGTTTGCGGCGCCTCGAAGGTGAGCACCTGGTCAGTGTCGCTGTCAAGCGCGTACAGGCCCAGGCAGTGGTTGCTGTGCACGGCACCGTCCATCGGGCTGCTGTGGTGCGCGGCGAGTTTGTTGGTGGTGATCAGGTCAATCAGCGTGTGGTTTTCAAACAGCGTGAGGTTGGGCGTTTTTTGCACCTTGTCAATCAGGGTGCGCTGCACGGCGGCGCCGGTGGCATCGGTCACGTGCACGATGCGCCTGGCGCTGTGGCCGCCTTCGCGGGTCAGGTGCAGTTGACCGTCTTCCTCGGAAAAGGGGACACCCATGGTTTGCAGCCAGGCAATGGCTTTGGGAGCGTTTTCCACTACGAACCGGGTGGCTTCCAGGTCACACAGACCCGCGCCTGCCACCAGGGTGTCGTCCACATGGGCGGCAAAACTGTCGTCCTTGCTCCACACCGCCGCAATGCCGCCCTGCGCCCAGCCGCTCGAGCCCTCGGACACGGCACGCTTGGTGATGACTGCTACGCGTTTGTTGGCAGGCAGTAGCAGGGCCGCACTCAGGCCGGCCAGGCCGCTGCCCACAATCAGCACATCAAAGTGCAAGGGCGAGGGGACCGGGGTGTTTTGGCGTGAATTCATTCAGACTCCTCGGTGAGGTCAGGATGGTGTGTAGGCCAGCCGCACGTAAATCGGCGCAAAGGCTTCGGCCTGGGTGATTTCGATCAGGGTTTCTTTGCCAAGTTCAAGCAGGGCAATGAAGGTCACCACCAGCACGGCAGCACCCTTTTCGGGATCAAAGAGGGCTTCGAATTCGACAAAACGCTGGCCCTGCAGCAACCGCAGCACCATGCTCATGTGTTCGCGCACAGAGAGTTCCTCGCGCGTGATCTTGTGCCGTTGTACCAGTTTGGCGCGTTTCAGAATGCCCTGCCACGCCTCTTGCAGTTCACTGACGCAGACCTCTGGAAAACGTGGCTGCAGCGATTGTTCAATGTAGACCTGGGCGCGCAAAAAATCGCGGCCCAGTTGGGGCAGTTGATTGAGCCTGGCGGCTGCCAGTTTCATCTGCTCGTATTCCAGCAGACGGCGCACCAGCTCGGCGCGCGGATCATCTGCCTCATGGCCATCGGCCACATGTTTGGGAGGCAGCAACATGCGGGATTTGATCTCGATCAGCATGGCAGCCATCAGCAGGTACTCGGCAGCGAGCTCCAGGTTGCGGTGGCGAATTTCGTCCACGTAGCTCAGGTACTGGCGGGTCAGCCCGGCCATCGGAATGTCGAGTATGTTGAAGTTTTGTTTGCGGATCAGGTACAGCAACAAATCCAGCGGTCCTTCAAAGGCCTCCAGAAACACTTCCAGCGCGTCCGGCGGAATGTAGAGATCGTGCGGCATGGCAAACAGCGGTTCGCCATAGAGCCGCGCCACAGCCACCTGGTCGACCACCAGCGGCATGTCGGGAATATCTGTGTTGTTGCTGGTGACCAGCCTGGCTGAGTCAACCATACCGCTTCGAAATCGCTATATTTAGTATAGCTGTTAACGCTTACTTAACTTGGGCTTTAGGCCTCAAAGTTACTCTTTGCTTTCGGTCAGGTAGACGTAGGGCTTTTGCGTCACCTGGGCTGCGCGGTAGTCACGCCAGGCCTCACGGTTGACGGGCTTGTCCCACAGCAGGCTACGGCCCTGGCGCTGCCCGGCTTCCAGTTCTGGGTGTTTGGTCTTGAGTTCAGTCAAAAACTCGGTGGCGGGGGATTGGTACAGAGGACGGTAAAAAATGTTCATGGTTAAGCCTTTGAAACGCATTCTAGCCCCGCGCCAACAGGCCTTTCCACACGCGCCGGATTTCAATGACCCTTGCAGTCCCAGGTGTAACATGTCGGCCGCACATACACCGACCCCCAAAAATTAACATGAATCACATGCCTCATCCTGCCACTTGGGTCCATCTGGACTGGGTGTTGGCAGTGGTGGTGGGCTGGCTTTTGATCGGTGTCATGGGAGTGGCCGCATTGCGACGCTTTCGGTTTGTCGCCGGTGTGCTTTTCCCGGCGGGTGCTGTCCTGGCACTGCTGCTGATGGCCGTGGCACTGAGCGCGGTGTTCAGCGGCCCCGAAACCGCCGTGCTGCCGTTGGGATTGCCTCAGCTCCCCTTTCATTTGCGCCTTGACAGCCTTTCTGCCTATTTTCTTTTGCTCATCGGTGGCGTGGCAGCAGGGGTGTCGGCGTTTGCGGCAGGGTACTTCCGGCAGGGTGAGGGCACGCCACC
>CAISLL010000339.1 GCA_903886165.1 uncultured beta proteobacterium
ACGGGCCGCTTCAATGGCAGCATTCAGGGCCAGCAGGTTGGTCTGCGCTGCAATGTCGTCAATGATGCTGATCTTCTTGGCGATCTGCTTCATGGCAGACACCGTGGCGTTGACGGATTCGCCACCGTCGGCTGCGTCTTGTGCGGCCTTAGAAGCCATGCCTTCGGTGACCTTGGCGTTTTCGGTGGTCTGGGCAATGCTGGAGGTCATCTGCTCAATCGATGCAGAAGTTTCTTCCACGCCGGCTGCTTGTTCGCTGGCGGCCTGGGACAAAGCCTGCGCAGTGGCGCTGACCTCTTCGGAGGCGCTGGCCAGCGCCTGGGCACCACCGTTGACGTCGGCTACCACCTCGGAGAGCTTGCCTACCATCATTTTCATGGCGTACAGCAGGCTGGAGTCGTCTTTGGGATGCGTTTCGAGCTTCATGGTCAGGTCACCCTCGGACAGGCGCACCACCATGTCACGGGCGTAGTCGGGCTCGCCACCGAGTTGTTTGGTCACGCTGCGGGTGATGACCCAGCCAGCCAGGACAGAAAGAATGGATGCGGCAATACCCAGAATCATGATCAGACGCTCAGTCGCATTCACCAGCTCATCTGCTTCTTTGCCCGACTTCTTCATCAGCTCGTCCTGAAACGTGATCAGGTCACGAATGGCACCGAGGTAGGCGTCAGTTACCGGACGCATATCGCCAAACAATATTTTCAGCGCCGCGTCGCGTTCGCCACGCTGTACGGTTCCCAGGTATCTCTCCAGTACGACCACAAAGGCCGCGCGGGTGTCGCTCATCACTTTGAGCTTGCGCTTGCCTTCCTCCGAGGTGATCTTGGACTCCAGTGAGTTGATGTTGTCGGTGATGACCTTGCGTTGCTCCGTCATGCGGGTCAGCTGCTTCTGGGTTTCCACCGGGTCGGTGATCAGCAGCAAATTGCGGTTGATTTGCGCCACCTGGTTCATGGCGCGTATCACATCAATCGAGTCAATGATCTTGGGGTACTTGTCGTTCACGAGGTCAGTCACCTCCTTATCGAGCGCTTCCAGTCGCGAATAGCTCGTGGCGGCAATAACGATTAACAACAGCAAGGTGAGGGCAAAACCCAAACCCAATCGAACTGCTAATTTCATGTTGACAAACATTTCAGACCCCTTGAACAAAAAACAAACTGAAAACCACTTGACACCTCAAATTTATGCAAAATTGGCCACTAGCCCCCGTGGAATATGCGCAAGCAGCTATTAAAACAATAGCAACTTGTGATCAACCCACCACCGCCACATCGGTGGCCATGGCTGCCACCTGCCCCATTTCCCCGATCTCCTGCATGGAGAGCACGTTGTTGACGTTCAGCAAAATCACAAACTTGCCGTTGACCTTGCCGATGCCTTCAATAAAGTCGGCGCGGATCTTGGCCCCAAAGCTCGGTGGTGGCGCAATGTCGCTGGCTGCAATCTCCAGCACCGCCTGCACCGAGTCCACCACCACGCCCATGCTCTGGCGCTCACCTTCGTTCTGCGTCTCCACCTCGACGATGATGATGCAGGTGCTCTTGGTCACCGGTGTGGGCGGCTTGCCAAAGCGGTTGGACAGGTCCATCACCGGTACCACCGCCCCGCGCAGGTTGATCACGCCACGAATGCAGGCCGGCATCATGGGCACTTCGGTC
>CAISLL010000340.1 GCA_903886165.1 uncultured beta proteobacterium
CACCAGGAAAGTGCCGAGCAGGCTCATGGAGAACGCAATGAGGGACAACATGATGGTCCAGCTTCTGAACAAGCCGCGCTTTTCCGTGACTGCCAGCGAGTGGATCAATGCCGTGCCCACCAGCCAGGGCAGGAAAGACGCATTCTCAACCGGGTCCCAGAACCACCAGCCACCCCAGCCGAGTTCGTAATAAGCCCACCATGAACCCAGCGCGATGCCGATGGTCAGGCAAATCCAGGCTGCGGTGGCCCAGGGTCGGGTCCAGCGCGCCCAGGCGGCGTCCAGGCGGCCATTCAACAACGCGGCGATCGAGAACGCAAAGGGGATGGCCATACCGACATACCCCATGTAGAGCATCGGTGGGTGAAACACCAGGCCCGGGTCTTGCAGCAGGGGGTTCAGGTCACGCCCGTTGGCCGGGATTTCGGCCAGACGCTCAAACGGGTTGGAAGTGAGCAGCATGAACAGCAAGAACCCGACTGCAATCAGACCGAGCACGCCCAGCACGCGCGACACCATGACGTCAGGCAATTGGCTGGAGAAAATCGACACCGCCATCATCCAGGTGCACAACATCACCAGCCACAACAACAGCGAGCCCTCATGCCCACCCCAAACTGCGGCAATGCGGTACATGTCAGGCAGTTGGGTGTTGGAATGTTGCGCCACATACAACACCGAGAAGTCGTTGGTATAAAAAGAATAGGCCAGACACAAGATAGAGAAACTGGTGAGCAGCCATAGCATTTGTGCACCGGGGCGGGCCAGGGCCATCCAGTCGGCACGGCCGTTTTGACCGCCCGCCACACTCAGGACGCCTAGAGCGGCAGCCACCAGCAGGGCAAGAATGAGTGCGAAATGTCCAAGTTCTGGAATCATGGTGAGTCTCCGGGAGGGAATTCAGATGCAGGGAAGATGCCCGGCATCACTTCAGGCTTTTACTGGCTTTTTCGATTTCAGCCTTGTCCAAGGCGTGCTGGGCTTCGGGTGGCATGTAGTTTTCATCATGCTTGGCCAGTACCTCGGAGGCGGTGAATTTGTCACCCTCCTTGAGTTGCCCTTGAGCCACCACGCCTTTGCCTTCCTTGAACAGGTCGGGCAGGATGCCGGTGTAGATTACCAGGACTTCCTTCAGACTGTCGGTCACCACAAATGACACGGTGAGGTTGTCGCGCTTGACGGAGCCTTCCTTGACCATGCCACCAATGCGAAACGTGCGGTTTTGCGGTGCTTCTCCCGCGGCCACCTGGCTGGGCGTAAAAAAGAACACCAGATTGCTCTGGAAGGCATTCAGGACGAAATAAGAGGCCAATCCAATGGCCGCCAGGCCACCGGCAATGATGGCAGCGCGTTTGTGACGTGGTTTCATGGTGTGTGTTGAAGCAAATCGTTTTCAGACTCACTGTCGCTGGAAAGGTTTCGTAATATTTCTTGGCGTTTTGCACGCACTTGCCATATTTCAGCAGCCATGACAACTGCCGTGAGGCCAAAACTGCCCCACACATAGAAGGCGTAGCCTCCCATGTGGAAAAAATCTGCCACGCTAAGCCACTGCATGTTTCACCCAATCTGTATGACGTTCCCGCTCAAGAATGATGTTGCGAACCCGGTATAACGCCATGGCAATGGCATACATCCAGAAGGCAATCACCATGATCAGCATGCCGGCCAGCATGGGCGTTGCCATGGACGCCCCTTTTGTGGAGACGGACAAGCCCTGGTGCAAGGTGTTCCACCATTTGACCGAAAAATAGATGATGGGCACATTGACCGCACCCACCAGCGCCAGAATGGCACAGGCCTTGTCGGCGCGGCGCGGGTCGTCAATGGAGGCTTGCAAGGCCAAAAACCCCAGATACAAAAACAGCAGGATCAAGGTGGAGGTGAGGCGTGCATCCCAGACCCACCAGGCCCCCCACATCGGTTTTCCCCAGAGTGAGCCGGTGGCCAAGGATAAAAAGGCGAACAGCGCACCCGTGGGTGCAAGGGCTGAGGCCATCATGCCCGAGAGCCGGGTATTGAAGGCCAGCCCAAAACCCGCCCAACCGGCCATCACCAGGTAAATGAACATGGACATCTGCGACGCTGGCACGTGGACAAAGATGATGCGGTAACCCTGTCCCTGTTGCGCATCGACGGGCGCGACAAAAAATGAAATCCACAAGCCGACCAGTGCCAAGGTGGTGGCAAGGGCGGCAAACCAGGGCCACATTTTGCCGGCCAGCCAATAAAAGTTCTGGGGTGACGAAAACTTGAACCAATGAATCGTTTTCATTCCAGGGAAATCCTCAAAGCGGCAGCCGTGGCCATGGGTGAGAAAAACAGAGAGAGGACCAGCAGCGCTGCCATCAGGGACAAGTGGCCGCTGATGCCCAGGCCCGCTGCGTCGGCTTCAACCGCGCCGGCACCAAATATCAGTACGGGAATATACAGGGGCAAGATTAACAAGGACAGCAAAACCCCTGCACCTCGTACGCCCAAGGTCAAGGCGGCGCCAATGCTGCCAATCAGGCTCAAGGTAGGCGTGCCCAACAACAGCGACAACATCAGAATGCCAAGTGCCCGCGTGTCCAGCCCAAATTGCAGCCCCAGCACAGGCGCCATCAGAACCAACGGCAAGCCTGCCAACACAAAATGCGACAGTGCTTTGGCCAGCACCAGCAAGGCAAGTGGTGTGGTGGAAAGCGCCATTTGTTCGAGTGAGCCGTCGGCGTAATCGGTGGCAAACATGCGTTGCAATGACAACATGGCCGCCAGCAGGGCGCTGACCCAAAGCACACCGGGTGCCATGCGCTGCAGCAAGGCGGACTCTGGCCCGACCCCAAGCGGAAACAGGCTGGCAATCACGACAAAAAACACCAGTGGCGTCAACACCTCGCCTTTTTGCCGCATGCCCAGGGATACCTCGCGTTTGAACACCGCGAGCATGACTTGGCCCACGCCAACGGTTCTGGCGGCGTGTGTCATTTGGCTTCCAACTCCAGCATTTGGGCTGGGATCTCGCCAATTGGAACACGCTGATGGCTGGTCAGCACAGCCAAGCCGCCAGACTTCAGGTGGCTGGCAATCAGGTCCGCCAGCAACTGCACACCAGACTCGTCCATGGCCACGTAAGGCTCATCCAGCACCCACAGGCGAGCCGGGCTCAGCGCAAGGCGGGACAGGGCGACCCGGCGCTTTTGTCCCTGTGACAGGTGGCGCACCAATTGCCGACCACGTCCGCGTAGCCCAAATCTTTGCATCACCTCCTGCGTTTGTGAGGGGGCAGGCGCGATGCCGCCCAGCGCGGATGTGAAAGCCAGGTTTTCATCGACGGTCATGGACTCCTGCAACCCGTTCAAATGGCCGAGGTAACAAAGGTCCTGGCGGTAGGCTTCGCGCTGTGCATGAATGGGGATGTCGTTCCAGAGAATATCGCCAGACTCGATAGAGGCGAGGCCACACACCATGCGCAGCAGGCTGGTCTTGCCAACACCGTTGGCGCCTGCGACATACAGCCAGTGACCCGCCTCAAGCCGGTAATCGACGTTTTTAAAAAGTTGCCGCCCACCCTTGACGCAACCAAGTTTGGAGAATGACAGTGAGGGAGCGGTTTTCAAGAAGGTGATAGGGCCGGAAACAAAACCAGCTATTTTAAGGCACGCCCCCGCGCCCTCCAAAACGCAAGACTTATCGGACCATCACCACTTTTTGGTAAAGGCCGCCGAAATAGGTTTGTTTGTCAATGTGCGCAGGTGCGTCATTGACAGGCAGCCAGTCGGTGATTTCACCCCGCCACAAGTCCATGGCAAATGGCTCCAGGGCCATCAGAATGGGCACCATGAGGTAGCGAAACGGGCTGCTTGCCCGGGGGCGGTGGTAGTCGACAAAGACGATCTTGCCGCCAGGTCTTGTGACACGCAAGGCCTCGGCAATGGTCTTGCGCCGCACCTCGGCCGGCTGCTCATGGAGCAGGAAAAACACGACCACGGTGTCTTGGCTGGCATCGGCAAAATGTAGCGCGGTCGAGTCCTGCTGCAAGACGCTCACTTGTGGGTGCGGCCCCAGTTTGTTGTGCATATTGGTGATTTGAACCGGCGCGATGTCAATCACGCTCAAGTGTGCATCCGGACCCAAGCGACGCACCACATGCTCTGTGAAATTGCCGTACACACAAGCCACCTGCAGCACCTGGCCGTGGATGAGCTCTCCCATGTCCTGCAAGGCCAGGTCGCGCAGCCTGGAGAAATTGCCCCACAGGATCAGGTTGACCAGCCATTGGCGCTCAAACACGCGCACGGCATTGGGATGGGTGTAGGCCCACCAATAAGTTTTTTCGAGGTAATCCGGCACTGCCAATGTGGCTGAGAGACTGGCGCTGCGGGCCGCCATGGTTGCGTCGCTTGTCACGACGCCGGGTTTGTCAAAAATCATGGTTGTTTTGGTGGGTAGGCGAGCTGCCAATCAGGCA
>CAISLL010000341.1 GCA_903886165.1 uncultured beta proteobacterium
CGCCATGACGGCATCGCTGCACTGGTCACCTTTGTTGCCACACTGGCTTTTGCCCCGCACCTCGATTCAGGCATCATGGTGGGCACAGTGTTGGCACTTGGCCTGTACCTGTATCGCACCATGACACCGCGCGTAGCTGTGTTGGGGCGGCATAGCGACGGCACCCTGCGCGACACGCTGGTTTACCCAGACATTCCTACCGGCAAGCAAATGGTTGCCGTGCGTTTTGACGGTTCTCTGTATTTTGCCAATGTGTCCTATTTTGAAGATGCAGTGCTGGGTGCTGTTGCCAGCCAACCCGACACCAAAGTGGTGTTGATCGTTGGGAATGGCATCAATCAACTTGATGCTTCGGGTGAAGAGGTGATTCACCACCTGCTCGACCGGCTCAAGGACTCAGGCGTCAGCCTGGTCTTTAGCGGCCTCAAAAAGCAGGTGCTCGACGTGATGCGTGCCACCGGTTTGTACGATGCAATCACCGAACCGAATCTGTTTGCCACTGAAGATCTGGCGATTGCCGAGATATATAGACGCCTGGGTCAGCCCGTCGAAAACGACGCGTTCGTCAACCTGTCGGCTGGCGCCCGTGCTTGATTCTGAGACAGCACACCCCATGCTGACCCGCGTTCGACACTACTCGCTTGAGCTCCTCAAATCAGATCTGATTGCGGGTCTGATCGTTGCTGTCATCTCAATACCATTGGGTCTGGCTTTTGCCATTGCCTCGGGGGCAACACCAATTCAGGGTTTGGTGACCTCGGTCATAGCAGGTTCGCTGGTGGCTGCGTTTGGTGGTTCGCGCTTTCAGATTGCCGGTGCAGCTGCAGCGCTGATACCGGTGCTGGCGGCGATCAGTCTGAAGTCCCCCAATGGATTTCAAGACGTGATGCTGGCCGGCTTCATTGCTGGCATATTGCTGATCATCATGGGTTGGTTGCGATTTGGCAAACTCATTGAATACATCCCTTACCCGGTGGTGCTGGGTTTCACCTCAGGCATTGCCATCAGTATTGTTGCCACACAGTTCAACAACCTGCTGGGGTTGGTGCAGTACTCGCCCAGTGGCGACAAATTGCTCAACGCCAATGGCTTGGTGCAGCGCCTGCCAGCGCATGAGTTCTTTCATGAAAACATGCTTGAGACGCTGCGCCACTTGTCTGCGGTCAACTACTGGGCTCTGCTTTTGGCTGGCATCACCCTGATAGCGATCTTGTATGGTCCACGAATTTCATTCCTCAAGCGTGTTCCCGGTGCACTGCTAGGTCTTCTGGTGGGCACCAGCATTGCTCTGCTATTTGACTTCCCAGTAGAAACAATTGCGAGTCTGTTTGGTGCTGTGCCTTCCACACTCGCACCACCGAGTCTGCCGGACATCAGTTTTTCACGCGTTCTGGAGCTTATTCGGCCGGCCTTTACCATTGCGGTACTTATTGGCGTTGAGGCACTGCTGTCAGCAGTGGTGGCTGACAACATGAGTGGCGATCGGCATGAATCCAACCGCGAGCTGCTCGCGCAGGGTGCAGCCAACTTGCTGTCACCACTGTTTGGGGGTATGCCCGCCACTGGCGTGATTGCACGGACGGGAGCCAACATTCAGAGCGGTGCAAAAACACGATTCGCCGGATTTTCCCACGCGATTTTTGTTCTGCTGATTATTTTGCTCGCCGCACCACTTGCCAGCGCAGTGCCCATGGCCGTCTTGGCCGCAATTCTGGTGGTGGTTGCCAGCCGCCTGGGAGAATTCAAACATGCAAAGCATTTGCTACAACATGCACCTGGCGCTGACCGCGCGGTGTATCTCGCGACAGTCACGCTGACCGTTTTGATTGACCTGACGGTTGCGATTGAAGTGGGCATGGTCCTGGCGTCGTTCCTGTTCATCAAGCACATGAGTGAGAACATTCCCGAAGAAATTGATTTGGCGGGCAACACCAGCTATGGCGGCTTGGCAAAACAAGGCATCTGCCCACAAATCTTGTTTCATGAGGCGCACGGTCCGCTGTTTTTCGGCATTGCCAAAGCATTCGAGCGCACCATCAGGGTGGCTTTCCATCAATACAAGCCCACGGTATATGTGCTGCGCATGATGAAAGTGTCCATGATGGATACCACTGGCCAGCGTGCGCTCGAAGGCATCTTGCACCATGCCAAGTTTGAAGGAAAGAAGGTCATCTTTACCCGGGCCAACAAGCAAGTTGGTGACATGTTGAGTGACTTTCAGGAGGACGGCATCCTTGAGCCTGACGCGATAGTGAACAACACCGATCAAGCCATTCAGATTGCCATGCGTTACATGGACCCAAAAATTTGTGCCGAATGCAGTAGCCGCATTTTTGGCGAATGCGCGCAACAGCCCGGTACTCAGCCTCAAGAGCCAAGCGAACCCCGCCAACTTCATCAACCAACCTTTTCTGGAGTTTTAACACCATGAGCGACGCACTTAACTATTTGATTAAGACCCGGCCTGAGACCATCAGCCACTACTTTGCGTTCCTGAAGCAAACGGGCACCCACCTTGACCCGAAGACCCGAAACCTGATTTCGGTCATCAGCAAGGTGCATTCGCAGACTGAACGTGGTTTTCGCCAGTACCTTGGGCGTGCACTGCGCGAGGGTAGCAGCCCAATGGAGGTATTGGATGCACTGCTGATGGCATTCCCCATACTGGGGCTTGCCAAGATCGTCTGGGCGGTGGACATCATTCTTGCCATGAACATCCCCGGCTTTGCACCTGAGGTCATCACGCAGCTGGCGCCCGTGGCCGGGCAATGGCGTGATGTCATGGCGGCCAAAGACGCGCCTGATGGTGAAGTGCATCGAACCGAGCACGAGGGCCGTGGCCTGTTCATCTACCGCGACAAGAAAACGTATCAGGTGTATGACAGCCACTGCCCGCACCAGAGCACCGACATTCCCGAGTTGGCTGTCAAGGGAACCACCTTGACGTGTCCCAAGCACCAGTGGCAATTTGATGCCAAAAGTGGTGACTGCATCAAAAAGGGCAACAGCCCGCTCAAACGTATCGAGTCCAAAGTGGTCAAAGGCCGCTTGCTGGCTTTTTGGTGAGCGAATCAGACGATTGGCGTTAACCCGTATTTGTTCACGGCAACTGAAACACTGAACATTCATTTTTCTACTTCAACCGGAGATATCCATGAAAGCAACTCGAAAAATCTTCTGCATGACCCCTTTGTGCGCGCTTCTTGCAGCCGGGTCGGCACATGCCACCAATGGCATGTTGATGGAGGGTTATGGGCCGATTTCCACTGGCATGGGCGGTGCGTCGCAAGCCATTGACCATGGCAACGCCGGCATGGCTCAAAACCCGGCCACGCTGGGCATGCTGGCGGACGGCACGGCACGTCTGGACGTGGCATTTGGTATTTTGGGTCCTGATGTCAAAAGCTCGATGACGGGTATGCCCACCGCCAAATCAGGTGGTACGTCCTATCTGATGCCTGCTTTTGGCTACACCCGTCGTAATGGAGCGTTAACTTATGGCATTGGGATGTTTGCGCAGGGTGGCATGGGGACTGAATACGATGCGACATCGTTTTTGGCTGCGGGATCGGGTTCCCCGGTGCGGTCGGAACTGGGTGTAGGCAATGTGATTTTTCCGCTTGCCTATCAAGTCAACTCAAATTTGACGGTTGGTGGCACATTGAAATTCATGTGGTCATCACTTGACCTGCTGATGGCGGCTTCGCCCGCTCAATTGGGTTCGATGGTGACGGGCGGGGCTGGCGCTCTCGGTGGCGCAATAGCTGGCGGTGCATTGAATACAGCCAACTGGGCGCGTATCAATTTTTCTGATGAAAATGACTTCACTGGAGCCGCGAAATCCACTGGGTTTGGGGCGGCGCTTGGGGCCACCTACAAAGTCAATAAAGACGTCACCATGGGCGCTTCCTACCAGTTCAAGTCGGCATTGGACGACATGAAGACGGCTCGCAGTGCGGCCAGCATGACCGCAAATCCTGGTGGTGCCCCCACTGCCACCTTCACTGACAACGGGCAAATCACGGTCATTGATTTTCAGATGCCGTCTGTGTTCGCTATGGGTGCGAGCTGGCAAGCAGGCCCGGCCTTGCTGTTGGCAGCTGATGTGAAGTACATCGGTTGGGCAGACTCCATGAAGAGTTTCAAAATGCGCTACGACAGTTCGGGCATGGGCGGTTCGGTAGACTTTTCCATGCCACAAAACTGGAAGGACCAAACCGTGTTGAACCTGGGTATGGCTTGGAAAGCCAACGATGCGCTCACCTTGCGTGCAGGTTTGAATCTGGCGGATAACCCGATCCCTGATACCTACGTTAACCCCTTGTTTCCAGCTACTGTGAAAAATCATGTCACGCTTGGCCTGGGCTACAAGGTGTCAGCGGCTGGTGACTTCAACATGTCGGTGACGATGGCGCCCAAGGTTACGGTGACAAGTGGTGCTGGCGTTGAAATTTCCCATGCCCAAACCAACTGGCAATTCATGTACAGCCACCGTTTCTAAAACCAATTGGTAGTTGCCTGATCAATCAGGCACTAAATATGTGGGCGCAGCCAGTCATTTGCTGCGCCCACACCTGTTTCAGGGTTTCAGGTAGGCAAAACCTTCCCTGATCTGGAGTCTTGTGGCCTCGGCCACGCCGGAGGGTACCAGCGACGTTTCCATCAGCAGTTTGTCAGGGTCAAGCTTGCGTGATGTCAGGGTGTTGTTGCAAACCCGAAACTCAACCCCATTGCCGGCCAGATCACTGACCACACCCGAAAATTCCCGCCCTTTGCTGTCCTTTGCCTCGGCAATCAGAAAGTCAATGCCTGGCCCGTTGGTCACGACCACAATTTTGGTTCTGGGGTCAGCATCCAGGTGATTCTGGATGTTGCTCAGTGCGCTGGCCACGGTGTCGATACCTGTGGTGATGTGATAAACAACTTTGCTTTCCTGGGCGTTTGCCAGTGTGGCGGACAACGCGAGAAAGAGGATCAGCAAACGTTTGGTCATGGCATGTCTCCTGTCGAAGAGTGATACGCTGGATTCTCGCTGCTGAGTCGCGAGGATGCCGTTGACCACACATTCATGCCCGCGCAGGTGTTTTCGACTCAGGCAAGCTGGTCGTCTGACAGCAGCGCCAAGAAGCCTGGAAGATGCCCGTTGCGCCACCACGCCACCGCCATGGGCGGAGTGACGAGGCGGGGCAACGCAAAACGATCAGGTCGACATTTCGGTCAGGATATTTTTCATCCAGCTGGAGGCATAAACCGTCTCCACCTCGGACAGATCAGGTGACACCCCGCCAGAGCCGGGAACCGAAATGATATTGCCTTCCTTGACCGTGTAGACACCAGCCACGCTGACGGTTTCCTTGGCCGAAATCGCGCTGTAACAGGTGTTGATACCAGACAACTCGGTGGTCTCCTTGCCATTCATCAGCGCCACGATGTTGGTGGCGCACACCTTGGCTTCAGAGTTGGCCGAATAACCCGATTTGGGCATGGCACCCGCACTGCTGGCGTCGCCAATGACGTGGATGTTTTTTTGCAGGGTGGATTCAAATGTGGTTGCGTCAACAGGGCACCAGGCTTTGTCGGGGCCGATCAAGCCAGCCACACGGGCAATCTGGCCCGCCCGTTGTGGGGGAATCACGTTGACGACATCGCCCTTGACCTCTTCGATGCCTTCAATGAAAACCGAGCGCTTGCTGGCGTCTATCGCAGTTACCTTCTGTGCCGAACGGTACTGGATCATGCCATCGTAGTGTTTCTTCCAGCCTTTGCGGAACAGGGCACCCTTGGAGGTGATGTCCGGATTGGCATCGAGCACCACAATTTTTGACTTTGGTTTGAACTCCTTGAGGTACATGGCGATCATGTTGGTTCGCTCATACGGGCCGGGCGGGCAGCGGAATGGCGACAAGGGCACGGTGATGACCACGGTGCCGCCATCGGGCATGTCAACCAGTTGCTTGCGCAGCAGCAATGTCTGCGGGCCGGCTTGCCAGGCGTGTGGCATGACCAGCGGTGTGGTTGCCAGGTCGTAGCCTTCGATTTCTTCGGTGCGGAAATCAATGCCGGGAGACATGACAAGGCGGTCGTAGTCGATGGTGCCGCCAGAAACCGTGACGGTTTTCTTGGCCGCGTCCACTGCTGTGACCATGTCGTGCACCAGCTTGATGCCGTGGTTTGCCGCCAGTTTGTCGTAACCAATGCTCAGTGAGGACAGGTCTTTGAGCTTGCCGCCAATGTAGAGGTTGCTGAACGGGCAGGAAA
>CAISLL010000342.1 GCA_903886165.1 uncultured beta proteobacterium
CGTCAGCACGCGGTAGGTGTCTTCGGAAAAGTCCTTGTGGCAGGGGGTGTCAAGCAGGTTGATGACGTGGTCGCGGTACATCATCTGCATCACGCGGGAGGCCACCGAAATCCCGCGTTGTTTCTCGATCTCCATCCAGTCGCTGGTGGCATGGCGTGTCGCCTTGCGCGCCTTGACGCTGCCGGCGATCTGGATCGCGCCAGAAAAAAGCAGCAGTTTTTCGGTCAGCGTGGTTTTGCCGGCGTCAGGGTGGGAAATGATGGCAAAGGTGCGGCGGCGGCGGGTTTCGTCGAGGAAGGGCAAGATGGGGTTCCGGGTTCAATGTTGCAGATGGCGGGGTATGTCAGCAGACTGGTGCAGCACGCGAACAATGTCGATGTGTTCAGAGCGGGCAAAGTAAAACACCGCATAGGGGAAATGGTTCAAAGACCAGAATCGGAGCGGCGGTTTGACATTCGCCAAGGCGTAACGCATGGAGCCGGTAGCCGGATGCCGTTGGATGTAGTCGAGCGCTTGGGCCACTGCTTCTTGAAACCGTTCTGCCACTTGCAGGTTCGCCACATCAAAGTAGTACTCGAACGCACGCTCCAGGTCGTTGGCCGCCTGGGTGAATAAGACGATGCGCTTCAATTGGTTTTCGCGCCGCGCGCAGCTTCAATGCGACCTGTCCATTCTTTGCGCAACTCGTCCCATGAACGTGGGTCTGGCCCAGAGTCCAGCCCGGCTTGAATCAGTGCCTTGAATCGCTCTTCGCTGGCCCGCTCTTCGTCGCGCCGCACCAGATCCCGCATGTACTCACTGGTTGAACTGTAGCCCCGGGCCTGAATGCGTGCATCCACAAAAGCCTTTAGCTCGTCGGTCAAGGAAATGTTCATGGTCACAGTGCTCATGTAAGAATTTTAGCTGGTCTTGGCAAAGATTGCCAAAACTGTGGGCGCTCATGGCTCACCGGATTGCCATCTCCAAGCTCAACGCCGCCCACGTAGCGACGGTTAATTCAGTCGCTGGTGGCTTGGCGGGTGGCCGTCATCGCGTGCGGGTCAACTGCGTTTTGTTGAGCAAAGTCAACATTGAGATTACTTTGCATATTAGTGGGCGCCACGAAAGGTCTTAAAACGGGTAATTGGTGCTAAATTCAAACGCGTTGCAGCAGCCGAAGGCACCCTTCATCATGGCCATTCAAACGATCCCCACCCAGGTTTTCACCGACCAGCGCCCCGGCACCTCCGGTTTGCGCAAAAAAGTGGGGGTGTTCATGCAGCCGCACTACCTGGAAAATTTTGTGCAGGCGCTGCTGAATGTGCTCAACGCCTCTGACGCCTCCAACCAGGCCTTGCAGGGCAAGACCTTGGTGCTCGGCGGTGACGGGCGTTTTTATAACCGCGCCGCCGTGCAAATGATCCTGAAGCTGGCCGCTGCCAATGGTGTGGCGCGGGTGCTGCTGGGTTGCGGCGGCATTTTGTCCACACCCGCGGTGAGCGCGGTGATTCGCCGTCGCCAGGCCTTTGGCGGCATTGTGCTGTCGGCCAGTCACAACCCGGGTGGGCCCGATGGTGACTTTGGCATCAAATACAACGCAGGCAATGGCGGCCCGGCAAATGAAACTTTGACCGAAGCGGTGTTTGCACGCACCAAGGTGTTGACCGAGTTGCACCTGAGCAATGCGCCCGACATCGACATGGATCGCCTTGGCCTGCAGCAGGTCGAGCACATGCAGGTGGAAGTGATTGACCCGGTGGCCGACTACGCCGCGTTGATGCGCGAGTTGTTTGACTTTGACTTGTTGCGCGGCATGTTCAACCGTGGTTTCACCCTGCGGGTGGATGCCATGAACGCGGTGGGTGGCCCGTATGCCAAGGCGATTCTGGAAGGTGAACTGGGCGCGCCCGCCGGCAGCGTGGTGAATGCCGAGCCGCTGGAAGACTTTGGCGGCCTGCACCCGGACCCGAACCCGGTCAACGCGCAAGACCTGATTGCCCACATGAACGCCGCCGACGCGCCGGATTTTGGCGCCGCGATGGACGGGGACGCCGACCGCAACATGGTGCTGGGCCGCAACTTTGTCGTCACACCGTCCGACAGCCTGGCCCTGATGACCGCCCACGCGACGCTGATTCCGGGCTACAAGGACGGTTTGCTGGGCGTGGCGCGTTCCATGCCCACCTCGGCTGCGGTTGACCGGGTGGCCAAGGCGTTGGGGCTGCCGTGTTTTGAGACGCCCACCGGCTGGAAGTTTTTTGGCAATCTGCTCGATGCCGGGCGCGTCACCCTGTGTGGCGAGGAAAGCTACGGCACCGGTTCCAGCCACATCCGTGAAAAAGACGGTTTGTGGGCAATTTTGTTCTGGCTGAGCTTGCAGGGCGCCACCGGCAAATCGGTGCAGGACCTGGTGACATCCCATTGGCTGCTTTACGGCCGCAACTATTACACCCGGCACGACTATGAAGGCATTGCGGTTGAGGTTGCCAATGCCCTGATGGCAGATTTGCGTGCCGCCTTGCCAACTTTGCAGGGCCGGGCGTTTGGCCAGCGCACCGTTAGTCTGGCCGATGATTTTGCCTACACCGATCCGGTGGACGCCTCAGTCTCAAAAAACCAGGGCGTGCGCCTGCTGTTTGACGATGGTGCCCGGGTGATTTTTCGCCTGTCGGGCACTGGCACCGAAGGCGCCACGTTGCGGCTCTATCTGGAAAGTTACGAGGATGACCCGGTGCATCAGAACGAACCGGTGCAGGCCAAGCTGACCGAACTGGCGGCAGTGGCAGAGCAGGTGGCAGGCATTCGCATTCGCACCGGCATGACCGGCCCGAGCGTTGCCACCTGACATTTGCATGAGTGCGGTCAAGGCAGGCCTGGCGCTGCCTGACCTTAAAGTGATTGATAACAAAGGAGCAGGTCATGGTACATGTTGAAAAAAGAGCCCCCGAAACCCATCAACTGGTTCGCCACGCCGTGGCCTTGATTCTTGCCGGTGGCCGGGGTTCACGGCTCAAACAATTGACCGATACGCGCGCCAAACCAGCGGTTTACTTTGGTGGCAAGTTCCGCATCATTGACTTTGCCTTGTCCAACTGCCTGAATTCCGGCATTCGCCGCATGGCGGTGGTGACGCAGTACAAGTCGCACTCCCTGATGCGGCACCTGCAGCGCGGCTGGAGCTTTTTGCGCGCCGAACTTAATGAAATGGTCGACCTGCTGCCAGCCCAGCAGCGCGTGGGTGAGGAGCATTGGTACCGCGGCACTGCCGACGCCATTTACCAAAACCTCGACATCATCCGCTCCAGCAAACCCAATTACATCGTGATTCTGGCGGGCGACCATGTCTACAAGATGGACTACTCGGTCATGCTCAAGGACCATGTCGCCCAGGGTGCGGGATGCACCGTGGGCTGCATCGAGGTGCCGCGTGCCGAGGC
>CAISLL010000343.1 GCA_903886165.1 uncultured beta proteobacterium
ATTGGTGGCTGCTGGGGCAAGTTCACGCTGACCTGGGTCTGGCGCTCCCTGAACATCTCGGAGGTGGTGGCCATGGCCTGCTGCACCAGGGCGCACAGGTCGACCTCCTCGGTGTGCCACTCGGCGTGGCCCGATTCAATCTTGGCCATGTCGAGCACCTGGTTCACCAGCCGTGAAAGACGCTCGGTCTCACTCACAATGATCTCGATGAACTGCTGGCGTTGGGGCAGGTCCATTTGCGCGTCATCACGCATCAACTCCGCCAGGGCACGGATCGATGTCAAGGGCGTGCGCAGCTCATGTGTCACCGACGACATGAAATCGTCCTTCAGGCGGTCCAGGCTCTTGAGCTGGTCGTTGGCGGCGCGCAGTTCCGCTGTGGCGCGCTCCAGCGAGGCCGACTTTTCCTCCAGCTCCAGGGAATGAGCACGCAGCTGCGAAGTTTCATCAAGGATGCGCAACACATCGTCAGGGGTCAGGGTTTCCTCTTCGACACTGCTGGCCACCAGCACCCGGGCCGAGGCACTGCCAACCGCACCCGCCAACTGGGTTTCCACAAACTGCACCAAACGCGCATCTGGTGCAATGGCCGTCAGACCATTGGCACCGACGCGGCGCGCATAGCCCTCAAAGAGCAGGCGTGCGCGCTCCACTCCCAAAAAGCGCCCGCACAGGCGCAGCAAATCAGGCACGGTGGCACGGCCGCGCCAAAACACCGGGCGGGCTGTGGTGGTGCGCTCAAACACATCGACAAACAGCAACGCCTGGCTCGTTTCCTGCCCTGAAGGTGCCCGCCACAGCGACAAACCCACATAGGCGCCGATATTGGCCAGCAAGCTCCAGAACAGCGAGTGCGTCAGATTGTCCAGCCCTTGCAGGCCAAACAGGTGCTCAGGCCGCAGCCAGGCCATGCCCCACAATCCCTGCGTCAAAAAGACATCGCTGAGCCAACCCGACTTGGCCAACGAAGGCAGCATCAGGGTGTAACCCCACATGACGAAGCCCGCCAGCAACCCTACCAGCGCACCCAGGCGTGTGGCGCCTTTCCAGTACAAGCCACCCAGCACAGCCGGCGCAAACTGGGCCACCGCCGCAAAGCTGATCAGACCGATGCTGACCAGCGCATAGGCCTCGCCCGCCAGGTGAAAGTAGGCATACCCCAACACCAGTACACCCAGAATGGCAGCGCGGCGAATGTTCAGCAGCACACGCGTCAGATCCTGCCCTGACTCCGACCTGAAACGCGCTGTGCGCAGCAGCAAAGGCATCACCAGTTCATTGCAGACCATGGTGGACACCGCAATGGTTTCCACAATCACCATGCCGGTCGCCGCTGACAAGCCGCCAATAAAGGCAAACAAGGCCAGCGCAGGTTGCCCGGCGGCCAGAGGCAGTGACAGCACAAAATTGTCGGCATTCATCTGCCCTGGCCCAAAGTACAACAAGCCCCCCAGTGCGATTGGCAACACAAACAGATTGATGGCCAGCAGGTACAGCGGAAACACCCAGACGGCGCGGCGCAAATGGCTCTCCTGCACGTTTTCCACCACCATCACCTGAAACTGGCGTGGCAAAAAGATCACCGACAACATCGACAGCAGCGTCATGGCAAACCACTGCGTCCAGGCGAATTGGCCGCTTTGTTCCAACCGCAACAGCTTGGCCAGCTCGGGCACCGCCTGCGCCCGAGAAAACAGGTCTGTCAGGCCATTGAACATGCCGTACACCACAAACAGGCCCACCGCCAGAAAGGCCACCAGTTTGACCACCGATTCAAACGCAATCGCCGCCACCATGCCTTCGTGGCGCTCTGCTGAATCCAGATGCCGGGCGCCAAACACCATGGTGAAGCCCGCCAATGCCAAGGCAATGTAAAAGGTGCTGTCCTGTGTCCAATGTCCCTGTGTGGGCACTTCGCTCAGTGAACTGGCTGTCAACAAGCCATATCCGGCAGACACCGCCTTGAGTTGCAGCGCAATGTAGGGCACGATGCCCACCACCGCAATCAGGGTCACCAACCCTGCCAGCAGCGGGCTCTTGCCATAACGGCTGCCAATGAAGTCGGCAATGGAGGTGATTCGGTAGGTCTTGGCGATGCGGATCATCTTGCGCACCACCATCCAGCCCACCACCATGGCCAGCGTGGGCCCCAGGTAAATCGGCAAAAACCAGATGCCTCCTGAAGCTGCACGCCCGATGCTGCCAAAGTAGGTCCAGGCGGTGCAATACACCGCCAGCGACAGCGCATAAGTCCAGGGGTTGGCAATGATAGAGCGACCCTGCGCCGCACGCCAGTCGCCAAAACTGGCCACCGCAAACAGCAGCAGCAAATAGGCAAAACATGCCCCGATCACCAGAACCGGCGACAGCATGGTCAGGCGCCCCCCGAATCGGGTGGTCCACACTCCATCAGCACCGCAATACCAGCAATCAGCAAGCCCCAGAGAACGAAAATAGCCAACGGGAACATCGGAATACCGGCCAGGCTGACCTTGTGATCCCACAAGGTCAGCAGAGGAAAATTAAAAGCCAGCCAGGCGCAAACAAACAGCGCCAACTGCCGTTGGGAACGTAAACCATCAAGCATTTCAGTCTCCTTGCCATGACCGCGCTGCCGTCGTGAAATCAGCATGCTCGCACCAGCCAGCGGTGCTGGTCTGCCAAAGACTGAACGTCGCGCCAGCAGGCACATTGCGGTGCCAGTTTGTTCCAGATGCGTTGCAACAACTCGCATTCAGCCAAAGTGTCTGCCGCCGCCTGGTGCCGCACCAAACACCGAATGCCAAAGTGGTTCAGCCATTCATCCAGTGCACGCGCCTTCACCCGCTCAAAAGTGACGGCGCACAGATGGTCCAGATCAAGCCAGGGGTTGGGCAAGTCGGCCGACAGATGCAGCCGCGCATAACGAGCGATCATGGTCTGGTCAAAGGCGGCGTGAAATGCCAACAGCGGAGACTGACCGACAAAGCTTCTGAAGGCACCCAAGGCCAGGGCTGGTGCCATGCCGTCACGCTGCTGCTGCACACCAATGCCATGCAGCAAAATATTGTCCTTGCTCGACACCTGGTCTTGCTGCAGCACCACCTCGAAGCTGTCGCCAATGTCGACATTCAGCGTTTTGTCCCCCCAATCGACCTGCAGCCCAATGGCGGCAATCGCTAGCAAACGGTCTCGCGTGGGGTCGAGTCCACTGGTTTCCACGTCCAGCATGACCCAGCGCGTCTCATCCACCGGTGGTGCAGATGAGCCCATTAAGCGGTCCAGCCAGCGCACAGGTCACCTTTGATAGTCAAGCTGCAAACGTTGCTGCAACTGCCGCGCCACACGAAACGACTCGCGCAAGATGCGCCGGTCAATGTCGTTGAGCTCAGCCACCACAAGTCGGTTCGGATTGTCTGGCGCAGACTGACTTTCGAGTTGCAGGCGCAGGCGCAGAATTTGCAAAAATTCAAAGCCACCTACCCAGGCGCCAAATTCGGTTGCTGACAAATTCATCAACGGTCCAGTCGCTTCCAGTCGCTTGCGCGTGTTGCACAGGTCAACACCATGGGCCAAGCTGAACAGGCGGGCAGCATCAACAAAAATGGCTGTACCTTGCAGCTTGAGGTCTACGCCACCCTGTTGATCGGTGTCAATGGCGCCACGCCAGTTCAATGGGGCGCTGCGCGTCAACGCGTTCACCGCCATCTGCTTCAAAAACCGTGGCGTGCTGCTGGCCGCAGCCACCACTTCACGGCGCAAGGTCTCGGCCATACTGCGGTCACCCGCCAGTGCGCGAAAATCAAAATAAATGCTGGCATTGAGCAAGTCCTGCGGCGAACCCTGGTCAATCCAGTGCCGAAAGCGAGCACGCCACTGCGCCAGCGTCAGGCAACACGCCGGCTCGCCAGCCATGATGCCGCCCTTGCACAATGGGTAGCCACAGTCTGCCAACGCCAGGTTGACATCGTGCGCAAATACCCTGATGCGCTCACGCAACTCATCCGAGGTGTCGTCAGGCAGAATCAGGGCGTTGTCCTGATCGGTGGCAATGGTCTGCTCCTCACGCCCCTCGGAACCCAGGGACAACCAGCAAAAGCGACTGAGATCCAAACCATGTTCAGCCGCCTTGAGCTTCAACAATTGTTCTGTCAGCAAGTCGTTCAGATGACTGATCAACGCGGTCAATTGACGCGCGCCCACCCCCTGCGCCAGCAAATTGCCAGCCAGGCGACGCAAGTCTGGTGCAAGCAGCTTGAGTGCCTGAGCATCGGGTGCGGCGCGAATTGCAGAACTGACACTTTTCAGGCTTTGTTTTTGCATGGCGAACAAATCGCGCTCCGACACCATACCAACTGCCACCCCGTCACGCGTCACCGGAACATGGCGCATGCCATGCCGGGACATCAACAGCGCGGCATCTTGGGCACGATGCTGCTCGGTCAGCGTGTACACCGGGGACACCATGACCTGCGCGATCGGGGTGTCCAGCGACACTTGTGCCAGCGTGATTCGCCCTAAAACGTCATACCGTGTCAGGATGCCCACTGGCGCCCCGGTCTGGTCAGTCACCAGCATCGAACCGATACGTTTTTGATGCATTTGTTGCAACGCTTGGCGCAGCGGTGTGTCAGGCGAGCAGGTCACCGGTGCAGCGCTCGCCAAATCCCCGAGTGAGCGCTCCAAGGTTTGCTCGGCACTGCCTTGAGCCGAATAAGCGGCCTGAATCGCCTTGCGCGAAAGCTCCAGGAACATGGTGGTACGCAAGTTCAGATATTCGGTGAAAGGCGGACTGAGCTGCGCAAGAGTCTGCATGTCAGCCACAGCGAGCACCAGCACAAAGGTGTCGGCACAAGCCCGATAGGTGGCAGTGACCGCCCGGCCGCCCACCGCTGCACTGACCGGGAAAAGATCGCCCGCCTGATATTCAAAAGCACCGCCCATTTGTTCAGCCAGACCACGCGTGCCGGTCACTGCGCCCTGCCTGATGTAGAACAACTGCATGACCACACCCATTGACGGTTGCTGCACGATGTCATCGGGCGCGTAATAGACCTGCTGTGCATGCGTCAAAAAAAAATCCACCGCCTCGGGCGCCATCTGTGCAAAGGGCGGATGCGACACCAATTCCTGTCGGAAATTTTGCAACAAACTGGTTGACGGACTGAATGTCTGGCGCTGTTGCTGGGCCATCGATGCTGATTTCGCGAAGGGTTGACTCATGCAAACAGTTTAGCCCTTGGCCTGTTTTATTTGGTCGTATTTTTTCCGCCAGGTCGATCCCGCGTCGATTGGATTACTCAGTATTTACCCTACCCATCACAAAAAAGACAAAAATAATTCGCATTGTGAAATATTTTCCCTGGGTTAACCCTAAAACAAAGAATTTGTTAAAAATTCTGTCAGTCCACCGTCAGTCTCAACCACAACAGTCCAGCTTACAAAAACTGACACACTGGAAAACCGTAACCCATGCTGCTGACTGTCGTGATCTTGAAAAGCCTGATCGAGTTGTCGCTGATGTTCATCGTGGCGCGCTTTATTCTCGGATTACTGGCCGGTGCCAAGCGCACCGGCAATATATTTTGGCAGTTGCTTGATGTGGCAGCCAAGCCGGCCTTGTGGCTCACGCGCCGGGTCAGCCCCAAGCTCATACTGGACCAGCACATTCCCCTGGCCGCCGCCAGCTGGTTGCTGATTGGCTGGGTTTTGGTGGTCAAGGTCAAGATTGACCTGTGCATGGAACTGGGAGCAACCGCATGTCAGTGAGCCAAATCGACCTTCAACCCGAAACCGGCCAGTCCAGCCGCATTGAACGGTTTATTCAAACCTGGCGCGCCAAGATTTTCCTGTTTCTCGGCATGCGCAGGGCCGCCAAATCGGTGTTTCTGGAACTACTGGAGCGCTCCCCTGACAACGTGCTGGCACTCAACAGCCTGGCTTATGACGCACTCCAGACGCAGCAACCGGCGGTCGCGCTTGACTATTACACCCGGGTGCTGGCGCTGCAGCCACAGATGTCCAACGCACATTTCAACCACGCCTTTGTCGCCGAGCAGTTGGGAAACCTTGAAACGGCTGAACGGGGTTTTCGTGCCGCCATTCAAATCGAGGAAAAAATGGACCGCGCCTGGTACGGTCTGGGCCTGGTGCTGGTGCGTTTGGGCCGGCTTGAAGAGGCCTTGGTCGCGCTGCAGTGCAACACCAAATTGCAGCCCATGAGCCCGTTTGGCTGGTACCAGATGGCCCGCGTGCACCTGGATTTGCATCAGCCAGAAGAAGCCCGCGCCGTGATCCGTCACTTGAAAGGTTTTGAGCCAAAGGTAGCGGCGCAACTGGAGCGGGAAACCGGATTGAAAGTCAACAACGAGATTTAGCAGGGCAGGACGAGGTTTGAGGTTGGTCAGTGTGTTTTTTAACTTACAAGAGGAGCAAACAATGCAGCTAAGTGCCAGGCACCAGGAATACTGGAGCAAAAACCTGCGAATCACGGCCCTGTTACTGGGGCTGTGGTTTTTCGTAACTTTCGTGGTGGTGTTTTTCGCCCGCGACCTGACGTTCAGCTTTTTTGGCTGGCCGTTTTCCTTCTGGGTCGCCGGGCAGGGCGCTCTGGTGGTGTATTGCCTGATCATCTGGTTTTACGCCCGCTACATGAACAACCTTGACATCGAATACGGCGTTGCCGAAGGGGAAGAATAATGGGCATGTTTGGCGGAGAAAATCAGTCGCAAAGCGACTTCAAAAAGGGCCTGAACAAGGTCTACACCTGGTACACCGGGGGCTTTGTCGCCTTTGTGATCGTGGTGGCCATGCTGGAACAAATGGGCTTGCCCAGAAACTGGATTGGCTACCTGTTCCTGGCGGCCACGGTGTTTCTGTATGCCGGCATCGGCGTCATGAGCCGCACCAACGACGCAGCCGAGTATTACGTGGCCGGGCGGCGCGTGCCCGCCATGTACAACGGCATGGCCACGGGCGCCGACTGGATGTCTGCAGCCTCGTTCATCGGCATGGCGGGCACGCTGTACCTGACGGGTTACGGCGGACTGGCCTTCATTTTGGGCTGGACTGGCGGTTACTGCCTGGTGGCGCTATTTTTGGCACCTTACCTGCGCAAGTTTGGCCAGTTCACCATTCCTGACTTCTTGGGTGCCCGTTATGAGGGCAATCTGCCGCGCCTGATTGGTGTCTTTGCCGCCATTTTGTGCTCCTTCACCTACGTGGTGGCGCAGGTTTATGGTGTTGGCCTGATCACCACACGCCTGACAGGGCTGGCCTTCGAGGTCGGCATTTTTG
>CAISLL010000344.1 GCA_903886165.1 uncultured beta proteobacterium
CTGCAAAAATTGCTGCAAACTTGTCGCCCAGAGTTGACGCGCCCTAGCCTGGAGTTGGTCTGCCTGCGCGGCTGACAGATTCAAGGCAAAAGCACTTTGCTCCAGCATTTGCGGACTGACCCGGGCAGGTGACATGTTGTGCACGGCTGTCGCCAAGTGGTCACTGACGTTGTGTGCCAAAAAATGAAATGACTCATCAAGTCCTTCCTTGGGCACGAACGCTGTGGCTTTGAGGGACACATAACCATCGTCCTGCAGATCAACCACACCCAGGCGCGCCAGTTCGTCCAGCACTGCACGGGCGCCAACGTCGCGGCTGATTTCAGCCACCAAATTGGTAAAGCCCGGCTCACCCACCTGACCGCGCCGTGGTGTGCGTGCCAGCGGGCGTGCGGTCTGGTCACTGTTGAGGTAATTCGGGTCACTGATCCAGCGCGCCACCACCGAGGCTGCAAGAGACACCATCGGAACACACTCGTCTGTATGCCCTTCGGCTGGCAACCCTCGAAGACGCCTGACGTCCTTGCGATGCACGCCGGTCAGCAAAGCGATGCGTGTGTCGGTGCTGGCCTTGTTGGCGACGCCGTAAGTTTTGACAGCGTCATCGACCAGGGATTTTTTCAACAACTCCAGCATGGCGGGCAGTTGCACGCCGTGATCAATCATCAACCTGGCCAAGGGTTTCAGCAAATGCGCGAGCGCCTGCGCCGCCAAGGCGGGCTGAGGCATACCTGCAGCGCGGTCAGCAGCGGCTTCATCCTTTGTCTGGGGGTCGGTCATGGCACGTGCCGTCGTGAAACTGGATCTGGATTGTGCACTTTTATTTGCTTACAAATTTAATATGGGAAATTTTCCCATATTTTTAAAAAAGAGGCAGATAATGCCCCTGCTGAAATAATGTTATGGGAAATTTTCCCAATTTTTAGCTGACTGTTGTTCCCTTTGTCCCTGCTTCCCACTTGTCCCACCTGGAGATTCACCATGAAACACCTTAGACGTCATTTACCGTTTGGCTTGCTTGCCCTCGCCCTTGCATCGCTCACCGCCTGCGGTGGCGGTGACAGCTCAGACTCGGTTAACAACATAAACACCATCAACGGTGTTGCGGCCACCGGTCTGGCTATCGACAAGGGGCAAGTCAGCCTCAAATGCGCCACAGGGGCCACACCCGTGGTCACTACGCAGTCCGACGGAAGTTTCACCCTGGACATCAGCAATGTGACGCTGCCGTGTATCGCACGGGTCGACTTCAAAGACACCACAGGGTCAGCACAGAAACTGCATTCATTGGTACAAATCAGCGGCAACATCAACATCACACCAGTGACCGACCTGCTGGTTGCCAATTTGAGCGCCACCGGCACAGCTGCTGATACGTTTGACAAGTTTGAAGCAAACGAGGTCAGGGGTTATTCCAAGGAGCGTGTCCGCACTGCCACGCAGATGGTGAAGACCTATTTAGAGTCCAAAGGCATCGACACCACCCATCTGCCAGACGATGTGATTGGCACCAAGTTTGTCGCAGCCCATGGTTCAAGCAAGGGTGATGACCATGACCGCGTGCTCGACGATTTGAAGGAGAAATTTCACGCCGAGGGCAAAGGCCTTCATGACGCAGAAAATGAAATGGAATCCGGCCATGAATCCCGTTTGAGCACCAGCACCGGACTCCCGGGCGACGCCGCCGCAGGAAAAATCGCCTATGACAGCTCCTGCCGCAGTTGCCACGGGCCGCGGGTTTCGGATGCTGTCAACGCATCAAACACCCTGCGCGCCATTCAGAAAAACAAAGGGGGCATGGGCGTGCTGGCAAGCAGCATCACGGTCAGCACCGCCGACAACATTGCCACCTACCTCGCGAATGGAATTCCGGCCGGCAACGGCGTCGCACTGAAGACACAAAGCATCACCTTCGCCACCCCTGGCAATCAAACCATGGGCACGGCAGCACCCGTGCTGTCAGCATCGGCGACCTCAGGCTTGCCGGTGTCTTTCGCCTCAACAACACCTGCGGTATGCACAGTCAGTGGCAGCACATTGACGTTGGTGGCGCCGGGCAGCTGCACGTTGAGCGCCAGCCAGGCCGGCAACACCAGCTACACGGCTGCGACCCCAGTGACCAACACATTCACCGTAGCCAGTGCGGCGGGCGTGGTGTTGCCATCCCAAACAATCACCTTTGTGTCACCGGGCGCACAAACCATGGGCGTGACGCCGCCCAATTTGTCCGCAAGTGCAAGTTCCGGGCTGCTGGTGACACTGACGTCTTCCACGGCAGCGGTGTGCACGGTAAGTGGCAACACATTGACGCTGGTGGCGCCCGGCAACTGCACGGTCACTGCGCAACAGGCAGGTAATGCCAACTTTGCCGCTGCGCCTAATGTTGCCCGTACGTTTGTCGTGAACGCTGCAGCTGTCGTGAATTCGGCTGTCGCCGGAAAAGCCCTGTACGCCAGTTGCAGCGGCTGCCACGGTGCAGCAGCTGCAGGCGGCATGAAAGTGCTTAACGGTGCCAACAACCCCGCTTTGATCCAGAGCGCCATCAGCACCAACAAGGGCGGAATGGGCATGTTTTCTACATTGACCGGGCAAAACATCGCGGATCTCGCCGCGTACCTGGCGACACCATCAATTTGATTTCACCTGTCCCCGGTGGTCAACGGCCCGTTCGTGTGACGGGCTTTTTTTCGCGCGAGCCTTGCGCGGCACCGCGCTTGTTTGCGTGCAGAATACCGTCAGGCGTCAAAGCGCCGCTCAAGCTGATCAGACACATCAAACCCTGCTGACCTGTTGTGCCACGTGGCTGTTTTCGTTTTTGACCCATACCCCCATGAATAAAACACCCGCAGATGGCCTTGTCCGGACCATGGCGCATTTTTTACCAAAAAGCATCGTGCCAACGCAGGAGCAACTGGCGATTCAAATCAGCCCGGCGCGCATGGCCATGGTCGAAGCCAACGCGGGCGCGTCAAAAACCACCGTGCTGGCGCTGCGCATGGCTGAAGCCTGGTCCAGGCACACCCGTCCCGAGCAAGTTCTGGCGCTCACCTACACCGATGCCGCTTGCCAAGCACTGAAATCTGCCCTGAAAAAAATCGGCGTCCCTGCATCAGTCGTCCAGCAGTTCAGGGTCCAGACATTCGAGTCATTTGCGACCGGTGTACTACAAGAATTTGAAAGCCAGGCGGTGCCTGTTTTCAACGAGGCAGAGCAACTCAGCCCGGTACTTTGGCAAGCCGTGGATCGTGTGTCCGAGAACCCGAGCGAAAAATGGCGTCAGCATTTCCTCATGCCCACACCCGGCGACCCCGGTATGGTGGACCTGTTTGTGCAGCAAAACGAATACATCAAAGGCACGATGGTGGACGTGTGTGAACGCATGGGCCAGGGGGTGACGCCCGACTACGCCGAATCCATTGGCATCGAATACACCCAGTTGAAGATTTACCTGGCATTCGAAAAGATCCGTATGGCCGACCCGGAAAAGCCACTGTTCAGGGCTGCCAGCGATGCCACCTACGACCTGGCGCACCTTTTGCATGAGGACTGCGACATCACCCACAACCGCAACTGGCCATCACACATCAAAGTGGTGCTGGTCGATGAAATGCATGACATGAACCGCGCCATGTTTGGCATCCTGAAGGCCATCCTGGCAAGCAACCGGTGCTTTTTTTGCGGTGTGGGCGACGTGGACCAGGTCATCCACAAGGCCAACGGCGCTGACGCACGGTTCATGCGCGAAGACCTGGCACTGTTGACCTCACACGCCATTGCCAAATACCCGCTCACACACAGTTTCAGGTTCAACACCGCAGTGGCCCGCCTGGCTGGCAAAGTGGCCTGCAAGCCTTATGCATCCAAAGCCCCCCACAGCAGCACCCTCACCTTCACGCCCTATGAAAGCGATGAAGCCTGCGCCGCCCAAGTGGTGGAGGATGCAAAGCTTTGGCGCGGGCGCAACAAGGGCAAAACGGCGGGCTGCGCGATTTTGCTGCGACACCCGCACCAGTCGGTTCAAATTGAAAACGCACTGATCTCACAAGACATCGCTTACCAGACGCGCGGTTTCAAAAGTTATGTGTTGCGGCCCGAAGTGCTGTTTGTGCGCGGCCTGCTGGCCGTGGCCACCGACGACCTGAGCAGCGTGACCGAAGCCGACACCCGTGAAGAAGTCATGCGCGCGCTGTTGTTTTTCTCAGGCTCGCGTATTGTGGTGGAAGGCCGCATGCATGAATCGCAGCCGGATTTGCTCGCTTCAGCGATCCGAAGCGTCACGGACAATCCCTTTTTTCTGACCTCGTTTTTTGAGAATCAGGTGCTGCGCAATGCGCCGCCGGGCGTCCAGAGGCGTTTGCGTGCGGCCGTTGAGCTTATCCGGCAACCGGTGCAATCGGGCACCTTGGAGGCCGTGCTGAATGCACTTCAGGTCAAATCCATGCTTGGCAACGTGCTGCTGTCCCAGCGCCGCTTGCTGGAAGCCGAATCCAATCTGAAATGGCTGTCGCAAATGGCCAGTCGCTTTGACAACCCCGCCCAATTGTTCAAAAGCATGAATGCCACCGAGCAGAAGCAAAAATTGAAAGCTGGAAAGACCGACACCTTGCTGCTTGCCAGCATCGCCAGTGTGAAGGGCTTGGAGTTTGACGCCGTCTTGCTGCCCTACCTTGCGCACGGCGAGTTTCCGGAGCCTGCCTCAGACATCGACGAAGAGCTCAACACCTTGTATGTCGGCGTCAGCCGTGTCCGAAAAGAGCTGACCATCTACCCCAGCAAGGCAGCACCGAGTGTCTTCATGCGGCGCCTGGACGATTGATCAAAGAACACCAGGCGAAGCACTCCAACGCAACTTTTTTCATAGCTACTTACACTCGTAAAATAAGGGCTAGATGTCAATCCAAGCACTCATCAGTGTTTGCTCGATGGCCACTTCGCAGGCCTGGGCCTGCACGGCCATGCAGACCTGTGAGTGGGGAATGTCGTCGTGCCAGCCGTGCTGCGGATAGCTCACCTCTTTGCGGCGCATCATGGTTTGGCCCTGAGCCAGACCGTCTGTCGCCACACGCACCCGTCCAGCTTGCAGGGTGAACAATTCAGGATGGGTCAGCACCACAAACGCGAGCACATCATGCCCATAACAACCGTTGATGCTGCCTACCGCCGGGTCATGCGCGCTGTAATAGGCGCTGTAAAAACGCACCGCGTGGTGCAGTGTGTCGGTGGCAATGTGTTGGTGATGATCGGCAACGCGTTTGAACAGCGCGAGCGGCAAAATGACCCGATGCGTCACGTCCAGCCCGACCATGGTCAGTGGCCAACCCGCGGTAAACACGGCATCTGCGGCGTGGGGGTCGTTCCAGATGTTGGCCTCTGCCACGGGGGAGACGTTGCCAGCCTCCAGTACCGTGCCGCCCATCAAAACGACCTCTTTGACCAATGACGGCAGCTCGGGGGCCAATTGCAGCGCGGCGGCCAGGTTGCCCAGCGGGCCCACGGCAACCAAGGTGATTTCACCGGGCGACTGACGCACCGTGTCGACGATGAATTGGGCTGCGGGCCTCGGGTCAAGTTCACCGGTGGTAGGTACTCGCATCAGCAGGTTGCCCAGGCCATCGGCGCCATGGATGAAGCCAGGCGGTGCTTCGGGCTTTTTCTGCAGTGGCTGGCTCACCCCCATGGCCACGGGAATGTGGCGTCCGGCAAGGGCACACAGATACAGTGCATTGGCAGCTGCTTGCTCCACCACGACGTTGCCAAAGGTGGTGGTGATGCCCACCACGTCAATACCGGGATGGGCCAACGCGTAATACAGCGCCATCGCATCGTCCACGCCGGGATCGGTGTCAAAAACAACTTTTGTTGGGGGAATGGCAGTCATGACGGAAATGAGTGGGGTTGCCCGTATCAGGCTAAACCGCAATAGCGGCGCAAGTCTTGCGTGGCTGCATCGTCGCAAGCCGCTTGCGAAGCGAGGAAGGCTTGTACTGCAGACGCATTGGGAATGCTGCTTTGCGCTCCGTGGGCAGTACATGCCAATGCCGCGGCAGCACTGGCTTGCCGCAAGGCTTGCGACATGTTGTGACCTTGACTTAACGTGGCCACCAACACGCCGCAAAACGTGTCGCCTGCGCCTGTGGTGTCCACCGCTTTCACTGAATACGACGGTTGCGCAAAAAAATTGCTTCCCAAACGGGCGACGCAGCCGCGCGCGCCCAGTGTGACCACCGCGCACGGCACCGCCAGTTGGGCCAAATCCTCTGCCACACTGGCGCAGGTGGACACCAGCGAGGCAAGTTCGTCTTCGTTGACGACCAAAATGTCCACCTCTGCCAGCAGCTCGGGCGGTAATGGCTGCGCGGGCGCAGCATTCAGCACGACTTTGACACCTTGCTTTTTGGCGGCTTGTGCATAAGCGGTGACGGTGGCCAGTGGAATTTCGAGTTGCATCAACACATGGCTGAAACCTGTCAGATCAGGCAAATGCGCCGCTTGCAGGCTCTGGTTGGCACCGGGTGCCACCGTGATCGCGTTTTCAGCATTGTCTGCTACACAAATAAAAGCACACCCGGTCGGCAGGCCATGGGACGGAGCCTGGATTAGCTTGATATTTGCCTCGCGCAGAGAGTTCAGCAAATGCATCGCGTAGGCATCTTCTCCCACGCACAACAGCATGTGGGTGTCGGCAGCCCCTGCCTGGGCGCTGGCAACAGCTTGGTTGGCCCCTTTGCCGCCGGGGTAGGTTTTGAAATCTTGGCCCAACACGGTTTCGCCGGGGCCAGGAATGTGGTTCGCCCTAACCACGAAGTCCAGGTTGGCCGAGCCTGCAATAAGAATCATGGGGTTCCAGAACAATTGAAGATCGGCAATTATGTAGCGCAGCAATTGGCCGGGCATTTCGTGGCATAGTGACATGCTTGTTCGCGAGTGGCCGGGCCAAGGGCTGGCTTTTTTTCAACCTTTGAAAGTGGTATGTCATGACTATGAAATCATTGTTTCGTTTCAGCGTTCTGGTAGGTGCCTGCTTGGCCAGCACCGCCCTGTGGGCGGAGCCTGCGGTGGTGTTTGACATGGGCGGCAAATTTGACAAGTCTTTCAACGAAGCTGCCTACAACGGCATGGAAAAGTGGAAAAAAGAAACCGGCAAGAAGTACCTGGAGTTTGAGATCTCCAACGAATCACAGCGCGAACAGGCCTTGCGCCGCATGGCCGAAAAAGGCGCCAGCCCCATCATTGGCATTGGCTTTGGCCAGGCATCAGCCGTTGAAAAACTGGCCAAGGAGTTTCCCAAGTTGAAATTTGCCATCATCGACATGGTGGTCGATCTGCCCAATGTGGAGTCGGTGGTGTTCAAAGAGCAAGAAGGCAGCTTTTTGGTCGGGGCTTTGGCCAGCATGGCCAGCAAGTCGGGCAAGGTGGGCTTTGTGGGGGGGATGGATATTCCGCTGATTCGCAAATTTCAGTGCGGTTATGAACAGGGGGCCAAATTTGTCAACCCCAAGGCAGAGGTGTTTGCCAACATGACGGGCACCACCGGTGCAGCCTGGAACGACCCCGCGCGGGGTGGTGAACTGGCCAAAGCGCAGTTTGCAAAAGGCGCTGATGTGGTGTTTGCCGCAGCGGGTGGTACTGGCATGGGGGTTTACCAAGCGGCCAAAGACAGCAAAAAGCTGGCCATTGGGGTCGATAGCAACCAAAATCACCTGCAGCCAGGGACGATGTTGACATCGATGGTCAAAGGGGTCGATGTGGCGGTGTACAACACCGCCAAGGCGCACAAACCCGGCGTGACCGTGTTGGGCCTCAAGGAGGGTGGCGTGGGCTACGCCCTGGACACGCACAATGCAGCGCTGGTCACGGCGGACATGAAGAAAAAGCTGGAAGCCGCCAAGGCTGACATCATCAGCGGCAAGATCAAGGTGGCTGATTACATGGCAGACAACGCCTGCAAATACTGAGCTGGCCTGTGGCCGAAGTCACGGCACCAGCGGTGCGCATGACGGGCATCCACAAGCACTTTGGCGCGGTGGCTGCCAATGAGAACGTTTGCCTGAGCGTTGCAGCGGGCACCGTCCACGGGATCGTGGGTGAGAACGGCGCGGGCAAAAGCACCTTGATGTCGATCTTGTACGGTTTCTATCAAGCCGATCAGGGGCAAATCGACGTATTTGGTCAGACCGCAGACATTCGCAATGCCGACGACGCCATTGCGTTGGGCATTGGCATGGTTCATCAGCATTTCATGCTGGTCGACACCCTCAGTGCACTTGAAAACGTGATGCTGGGTGCGGAACCACATTGGCTGCTGCAACGTGCAGACGGCCAGGTTCGTCAGAAATTGAATGCATTGATGGCCTCCACTGGATTGCACATTGCCCTGGACAGTCGGGTGGCGGATTTGCCGGTGGGTGACCGCCAGCGCTTGGAGATTCTCAAAGCGCTATACAGGGGCGCAAAAATACTGATTCTGGACGAACCTACGGCCGTTTTGACACCCCAGGAAACGGAGCAGCTGTTTTCTGTATTGAGGCGACTGCGTGAGCAGGGCAGCACGCTGATTTTGATCACCCACAAGCTTAAAGAGGTGATGGCTTTGTGCGACGTGGTGACGGTCATGCGGGCTGGGCGCATTGTGCAAGAAGTTCCCATTGCACAAGCCTCTGTGGAGGGCTTGGCCCAGGCCATGGTGGGCAGGCGGGTCAACATGGGGCGAGCAGCGGGTGAAGAAGTGGCTTGTGCGGGCAAGGTCTTGCTGCAGGCCAGCCACTTGTGTGTCACTGACGCGTTGGGTGTGAAGCGCCTCAAAGACGTGGGTTTGGAGCTTCGGGCGGGTGAAATTGTGGGCGTGGCTGGTGTGTCGGGCAATGGCCAGAGTGAGCTAATGGATGTGTTGACAGGGCTGTTGGTTCCTGATCAGGGGCAGTTGAACCTGTTGGGTAGCAACTTTGAGCCACCCCAGTGGATAGATCCCGGTCAAGCCAGAGACCTGGGCCTGGCTCACGTGCCCGAAGACCGTCATGCCAGGGCATTGGTGATGGCGTTTGAGGCGTGGGAATCCGCCGCGCTTGGGTATGAGGGTTTGCCGGCCTACAGCTGGCATGGCTGGATGAATCGTGCCCACATGCATCATGCAACGGCAGACATGATGGCGCGTTTTGACGTGCGTCCCCGCGACACCGAATTGCTCAGCAGCAAATTTTCAGGCGGTAACCAACAAAAGTTGGTATTAGCGCGGGAACTGGGTCGGGCACCCAAGGTGCTACTGGTGGGTCAGCCCACGCGGGGTGTGGACATTGGCGCAATTGAATTCATTTACGCGCAACTCAGAGCTTTGCGCCGGGCTGGTTGTGCTGTGCTGGTGGTTTCCAGTGAGCTGGATGAGATTTTGTCCCTCGCTGACCGCGTTTTGGTGATGAACCAGGGCCGGGTGGCGGGTGAGTTGCCGGTCAAGGACTGCTCTGAGGCCGCTCTGGGCTTGTTGATGACCGGAGGGCAGTCATGAACACATTGCCACGTTGGGCGGATCTGGTGTTGCTGCCTGTGGTGAGTCTGGCCGTTGCGCTTTTGGCCGCCGGGACCGTGGTGGCGCTGGTCGGGCAAGATCCATTGCTCGTGCTTCAGGTGTTGCTCGACGGCGCTTTTGGATCGGCTCGGGGCTTGAGTTACACGTTGTATTACGCCACCACCTTTGTTTTTACGGGGCTGGCAGTGGCGGTGGCTTTTCATGGGGGATTGTTCAACATCGGGGGTGAGGGGCAAGCCATCATGGGTGGTTTGGGCACGGGTTTGGTGGCGCTGTGGTGGTCGGCGTTTCTGCCGACTTGGGCCATGCTGCCATTGATGTTGCTTTGTGGGGCCTTGTTCGGCATGGCGTGGGCGGCTGTGCCAGCCTATTTGCAGGCTTACCGGGGCAGCCATGTGGTGATTACCACCATCATGTTCAATTTCATTGCCAGCAGTGTCTTGGTGTACCTGCTGGTGAATCACCTGCGCACGGCTGGCAACATGTCTGTGGAGAGCGCCCCATTTGCGGATTCTGCCAAGTTACCCGGAATGCATGATGCCTTGGCTTGGGTTGGCCTGGAGTGGCCTGCCTCGCCGCTGAATCTGAGTGTGGTGTTGGCAGCTGTAGCTGCCATCGCTGTGTATTTGTTTTTGTGGCGCACGCGAGCCGGGTACCGGCTGCGTGCGGTGGGTTCAAGCCCCAGTGCGGCCCAATATGCCGGTATTAATGCCAAACGCCAAGTGCTGGTCGCGATGGCGGTCTCTGGCGCATTGGCTGGCATGGTGGGCATGAATGAAATCGCCGGGGTCAGCGGCAAGCTGTTGCTGGAGTTTGTCAGCGGCGCGGGTTTCACCGGCATTGCGGTGGCGCTTATGGGACGCAACCACCCGCTGGGCATTGTGCTGGCCAGCCTGTTGTTTGGCGCGCTGTTTCAGGGCGGCGCCGAGGTGGCGTTTGAGGTACAGGGTTTTAGCCGTGACATGGTGGTGATGCTGCAAGGTTTCGTGGTGCTGTTTTCCGGCGCCATGACCTACGTGATTGCGTCGTTGCTTGTCCGTTTGCTGGGTTATGTTCGGCATTTGGGTGTTTCCGGCGACGGGGGGCAAACCCATGGATGAAACCCTGTTTGGTGCAATGCTGGCATCAACGCTTCGGGTGTCCACACCGCTGATCTTTTGTGCGTTGGCGGGTTTGTTCTCAGAGCGCTCCGGCGTGGTGGATATTGCCCTGGAGGGCAAAATGCTGTTGGCAGCTTTTGCCGCCGGGGCGTGTGGGGCTGCTTTTGGCAGCACCACCTTGGCAATCACTGCGGCCATCGGGGTTGCTGTGGTGATGTCCTGGGTGCATGGTCTGGCCTGTGTCAGCCACACTGGTGACCAGGTGGTGTCCGGCGTGGCGATCAACATCATTGCCGCAGGCTTGACCGCCGTGTTGGGCGCGGCCTGGTTTCATCAGGGAGGGCAAACGCCGCCTGTGACTGAAGCTGTGCGTATTCAGACACTGTGGCCCGTGCTGGCGGAGTCCGCCCGCGGTTCACCATTTCTGAAAACTGTGCTGGCTGATGGGGTTCTGGGACACAACGCGCTGGTGTATCTGGCGCTGTTGCTGGTGCCTTTGGTCTGGTGGCTGGTTTTCAGAACACGGTTTGGCTTGCGTTTGCGAGCGGTCGGTGAAAACCCGCAAATGGTGGATGCTGCAGGCGTGTCTGTGACGCAACTGCGTTACACAGCGCTCACCTTGAACGGTGTTCTGTGTGGCCTGGCGGGCAGTTATCTGGTGCTGGCTCAAAGCGCCAGTTTTTCACAAAATATGACTGCAGGACGCGGATTCATGGCACTTGCTGCTCTTATTTTTGGACGATGGCATCCGATCAAAGCGCTGTGGGCATGCCTGTTATTTGGGTTCTTGGATGCGGCAGCGATCCGTTTGCAAGGAGTGCGTTTGCCTTGGCTTGGAGAGGTTCCAGTTCAGGCCATCCAGGCACTGCCTTATGTTTTGACGGTGATCCTGTTGGCGGGGTTCATGGGCAAATCCATCGCCCCCAAGGCGTTGGGCGTACCTTATTCCAAAGAACGTTAAAGCGGCCCGCTCATGCAAGCGGCACTGTCAGTGGGTTTGTGGAGACCCAGAAATCGGCATGGGGGGCAGCCATTATCGACTGCGCCCCTGCCACACCACCCGGCATGCGGGTCCGCACCGGGCGGTTCGAGAAGTTGAGGTCATGAGAGTC
>CAISLL010000345.1 GCA_903886165.1 uncultured beta proteobacterium
ATGTTTGTCCAACTTGACCGTTTGCGAGTCCTGCACCAGCACGTGGCTGGCCTGGCTGATGCCGGCCAGCAGTTTGTGGATCGACTGGGTCGCATACACCATGGCTTTCTTTGGGCGCGCCCGGTTTTTGCCCATGGCGTGGTACGTGCCGTAAAACGGGTGAAACGCTGCATGCGGCAACCAGGCTTCGTCAAAGTGGATGTTTTCTACATAACCATCCAACATGTTTTTGACCGTTTCGGTGTTGTAAAGCACACCGTCATAAGTTGACTGTGTGAGCGTCAGGACCCGCGGCTTGATCTGATTCGCACCCATGTCTGGCAGGTGAGCCTTGATCAGCGGGTTGGCCTTGATCTTGGCCTTGATGGTGGCAGGCTCGAACTCGCTCCTGGGAATCGGGCCGATGATGCCAAAGTGGTTGCGTGTGGGCTTCAAAAACACCGGGATGGCGCCAGTCATGATGATGGCGTGCAGGATCGATTTGTGGCAATTGCGATCCACCACCACCACATCGTTTGGCGCCACCGTGTGGTGCCAAACCATCTTGTTGCTGGTGCTTGTGCCGTTCGTCACGAAAAAGCAGTGGTCGGCATTAAAAATACGTGCCGCGTTGCGCTCGCTCTTGCCAATCGCACCGTCGTGATCGAGCAACTGGCCCAACTCCTCAACGGCATTGCAAACATCGGCGCGAAGCATGTTCTCACCGTAAAACTGGTGGTACATCTGTCCCACGGGACTCTTCAGGAACGCCACGCCGCCGGAATGACCCGGGCAGTGCCATGAGTAAGACCCGTCTTCCGCGTAATCAAGCAGCGCCTTGAAGAAAGGCGGTTGCACCCCCTCAAGATAGCTTTTTGCCTCACGGATGATGTGGCGAGACACAAACTCCGGCGTGTCCTCAAACATGTGAATGAAGCCATGCAATTCGCGCAAGATGTCATTGGGCAAATGACGCGATGTCTTGGTTTCGCCATAGATGTAGATGGGCACATCCAGATTTTTTCGGCGCACCTCCTCAATGAAATGACGCAGATTTACCACCGCCGGGTCAAGGTCAGGGCCCGGCGTGAATTCTTCGTCGTCAATAGACAAAATGAAGGTGCTGGCACGGCTTTGTTGTTGGGCGAATTGGCTCAAGTCGCCATAACTGGTCACCCCAAGCACTTCAAAGCCTTCTGTTTCAATGGCCTGCGCCAAGGCGCGAATGCCCAACCCGGAGGTGTTTTCTGAGCGGTAGTCCTCGTCAATAATGACAATCGGGAATCGGAATTTCATGGCAGGCTCCATCAGCACACGGTAAATCGGAGAAATAGGCGCGAAGTGTAAGGACTAAACCCGACACTTCGCTGATGCACGCGACCTTTCCATGGAAAATGTCAAGCCCGCAACACAGCGAGTAAAAAATATGGCTGATTCGACAATGTGGTGGCTTGCATCTGGTGGTCTTATTGCGCTGGAACTCGTTACCGGCACGTTTTACCTGCTGATGATCTCGCTGGGGCTGATGGCCGCAGCGCTTGCCGCACACGCCGGTTTACCCATGTCATGGCAATGGGTCTGCGCCGCCCTGGTCGGCGGCGGATCGGTTCTGGCCTGGCGGGCATACAAGCGATCGCGGCCAGCCCCGCTGGCGGCACAGGCAAATCAAGATGCGAACTTGGACATTGGTGAAACCGTGCATGTGGAGCACTGGCAGGAGGACCGCAGCTGCAACGTCAAATACCGAGGTGCCCAATGGCGCGCCAGCCTGCTTGAAGGCGAACCGGCAGAAGCAGGCGAATACTCAATTTTCGAAGTTGTTGGCAGCCGATTGGTTCTGAAAAAGTTTCATCATTTTTAACATCAGGGAGTTCATATGGAAATTGCGATAGTTTTTTTCATCATCGCTGTGATCTTTATCACCCGATCGGTCAAAGTGGTTCCTCAACAACACGCCTGGGTGGTTGAGCGCCTGGGCAAATACAACGGCACGCTGACGCCGGGGCTAAACTTTCTGGTGCCATTTGTGGACAGGGTTGCCTACAAACATTTGCTGAAGGAAGTCCCTTTGGACGTCGCCAGCCAGGTGTGCATCACACGCGACAACACGCAGTTGCAGGTGGACGGCATTTTGTACTTCCAGGTGACCGATGCCATGCGTGCCAGCTACGGTTCAAGCAACTACATTACGGCGATTTCACAACTGGCACAAACTTCGTTGCGCTCGGTCATTGGCAAACTGGAACTCGACAAAACCTTTGAAGAACGCGACATCATCAACGCCCAGGTGGTGCAGGCGATTGATGAAGCAGCCCTGAACTGGGGCGTGAAGGTGCTGCGTTATGAAATCAAGGATCTGACACCCCCGAAAGAAATCTTGCACGCGATGCAGCAACAGATCACCGCAGAGCGTGAAAAGCGCGCATTGATCGCAGCATCGGAAGGTCGTCGCCAGGAGCAGATCAACATTGCCACCGGCGAACGCGAGGCCTTCATTGCACGTTCGGAAGGTGAAAAGCAGGCCGTGATCAACAAGGCACAGGGCGACGCACAATCCATTCTTGCATTGGCTGAAGCCACAGCGCAGGCGATTTCGGCGATCGCCACTGCCATACGCCAGCCTGGTGGTATGGAGGCTGTGCAACTCAAGGTGGCGGAAAAGGCCGTTGACGCTTACTCGAAAGTAGCTGCCGATGCCACCACCACACTGGTGGTACCTAGCAACATGACAGAAGTGTCCTCACTCATCACCTCGGCCATGAAG
>CAISLL010000346.1 GCA_903886165.1 uncultured beta proteobacterium
GTGTTTGGCACCAGCTGGCTGACGCGCCTGGGCCTGACCGGGGCCGCATTTGGCGGCGCGGTGCTGGCGGTATTGCTGACGCTGGCGCTCTCGAACGGCGTGCAGCACACGCTGCGCCTGCTGCTGGCCGGTGTGGTGGTGGGCGTGGTGCTGGGCGCCATGACACACATGGTCTTGTTGTGGTCGCCCGAGTCCCTGCAGGCCATGCAGGCGTTCATGTTGGGGTCAACCGCTTTTGTCGGCTGGACGGCGTGTGCGGTGATGGCCGGCGTCTGGTTGCTGGCGACTGCTGCGGGGGTGCTGCTGGCGCGCATGCTGGATGGCCTGAGCCTGGGCGAGTCCACCGCGCACAGTCTCGGGCTACCCCTGGTGCCGATGCGTTTGGCCTTGGTGGCGGTGTTGGCGCTGGCCACCGGTGCGGCGGTGGCGCAAACCGGGCTGATTGCGTTTGTCGGCCTAGCTGCGCCGCACCTGGTACGTTCGGTGGTCAAGACGACCCATGGCCGTCTGATCTTGCTGTCCAGCCTGATGGGCGGTGTGTTGTTGATGGCAGCCGACACCCTGGCGCGCTGGCTGATTGCCCCGCAGGAACTGCCAGTGGGTGTGCTCACGGCTGTGCTGGGGGGCGGTTATTTGCTGTGGCTGATGCACCGGAGCACCCGGGGTGGGGGTGTTGCGCTATGACATCAATAGCATTGAGTGCACATTCCATAAGTGCCAGACTTGGAAATTCCGAAATATTGCACGGTGTCTCGCTGGCCCTGCCCAAGGGTCGCTGGACCAGCATCGTCGGCCCCAATGGTGCGGGCAAGTCCACCCTGCTCAAGGTGCTGGCCGGCTTGTTGCCGCACCAGGGCGGGGTTGAGTTGCTGGGCCAGCCGCTGGCGCAGATTGCGCCCAAGTCGCGTGCCCGGCAAATGGCCTGGCTCGGGCAAAACGAATCGGCTGCCGATGACCTGACGGTATGGGACGTGGCCATGCTGGGACGCTTGCCACACCAGGCCTGGCTGGCGGCACCCAGCGCGGCAGACTGTGCCGCTGTTGAAATGGCCCTCAAATCCACCCATGCCTGGGACTGGCGCAGCCGCTCACTGGGGCAACTCTCGGGTGGAGAGCGTCAGCGTGTGCTGCTGGCCCGTGCGCTGGCGGTGCAGGCGCAAGTGCTGCTGATGGACGAGCCACTGGCCAACCTGGACCCGCCGCATCAGGCCGACTGGCTCGGTTTGGTGCGCTGTCTGCTGGAAACCGGCGTGACGGTGGTGAGCGTGCTGCATGAGATCCAGATGGCCCTGCACTCGGACGAGATGGTCATTGTGGCCGCTGGCCGTGTGACCCACCAGGGCATCAGCACTGACGCCACCACCCACCGCGCCCTGGAAGCCGTGTTTGACCACCGCATCACCATCCACCCGCTGGCCGGGCAATGGGTCGCCTTACCCAAATAATGGGGGTCAGATTCCAATTAATTCATCTTGTTTCAATTTTCAAAACAATTGGAATCTGACCCCCATTAATTTTTTGTGAAAAACCATGCACATCGAAACACCGCCCACCGACAAACCGTATGACAAGCCCGATGGGGAGCGCCGCGGCATTGTGATTGTCAACACCGGTGACGGCAAGGGCAAAAGCACGGCGGCGTTTGGCCTGGCCTTGCGGGCGCATGGCCGGGGCAAGGCGGTCAAAGTATTTCAGTTCATGAAGGTGCCGAGCGCCCGCTTTGGCGAGCACCGCATGTTTGAGCAACTGGGCATCCCGATTGAAGGCCTGGGCGACGGCTTCAGCTGGAAGAGCCAGGACCTGGAACATTCGGCCCAACTCGCGCGTGACGGCTGGCAAAAGGCCAAAGCTGCCATCATGAGCGGCGACTATTTCATGGTGACACTGGATGAGATCACCTATCCGCTGATTTACGGCTGGATGCCGATCGACGACGTGTTGCAAACCCTGCGCGAACGCCCCAGCCATGTGCACGTGGTGCTGACCGGCCGCCGTTGCCCACCTGAAATCATCGAACTGGCCGACACCGTGACGGAGATGCAGATGGTCAAACACGCTTTCAAGGCCGGTATACCAGCGCAGCGGGGCATTGAGGATTGAGCCTGGACCACAGCACCCTCGAAGCCCTGCGCCGCCAACACCCGGCGTGGCGTTTGCTGGCCGCTGAAAACGCGCCACTGATTGGCAGTTTTCTGCACAGCAGCTTCATCGTGCCGAATGTGCGGGTGATGGCGCAGCCGGCGCTCGTCGAAGCCCTGGAAGACACCTTGTTTGGGCTGCGCGAGCGTCTGGGCGAACAGGCTTACCCCAAGGGCGCCCATGAGTATCTGAACGACTGGGCCGCCAACGAGCGCGGCTGGCTGCGCAAGTTTTACCCGCCCGGCTCA
>CAISLL010000347.1 GCA_903886165.1 uncultured beta proteobacterium
CGCCACGCACCGGCTGGTCACCCCGGTTTGTGCTGCTCGAACGTCACGGCCAATTGGCAGGTGCTTGCGCGCTGTACCTTAAAACCCATTCACAGGGTGAATATGTGTTTGACTTTGGCTGGGCCAATGCCTACACCCGGCATGGCGTGGCCTATTACCCGAAGGCCGTGGTGGCAGTGCCGTTTACACCGGTGCCAGGTGCCAGGTTGCTGGCAAGCACGCCAGAGGACCGTTCGCTGCTGGCCCAAGGCCTTATCGAGTGGTGCGAGGCACAAGGCGTGTCAGGCCTGCATTGCCTGTTTGCCAGCGCAGACGACCTGCAAGCCTGCCAGTCGGTCGGCATGATGCAGCGCCACACGGTGCAATTTCACTGGCAGAACAGCCCGGCTGGCTACGCTGACTTTGACGATTTTCTGGCCTCCCTGGCCCCTGACAAGCGTAAGAAAATCCGTCAGGAACGCCGCAAGGTGAGTGACGCTGGCGTGAGCTTTCGCACATCCCAAGGCCGCGACATCAGCCAGCCTGACTGGGATTTTTTCTACCGGTGTTACGAGCGCACCTACCTCGAACACGGCAACGCGCCCTACCTGAGCCGGGCATTTTTTGCCGAGATGGCCGCGCACATGCCCGACGACTGGCTGCTTTTCACTGCCGAACGTAAAGGCCAGCCGATAGCTACTAGCCTGATAGCTGTCAATGCAAGCAACGTAAGGGATAGAGATCGAAAAACCCACGAAAAGCAGGTGCGCGTTGCCTATGGCCGTTACTGGGGCGCGCTGGAGCGCGTGGACTGCCTGCACTTTGACGCCTGTTATTACCAGCCACTGGCGTGGTGTATAGCCAATGGTTATGCCCGGTTTGAAGGTGGCGCGCAGGGCGAACACAAACTGGCGCGCGCCCTCCTCCCGGTCAAAACCACCAGCGCGCATTGGCTGGCACACGCGGGGTTTGCCAGCGCGGTGAACAATTTCTTAAATGCTGAAGGCCAGGGTGTGGCGAATTATCTGGATGAGCTCAATCAGCATAGCCCGTTCAAGTCACGCTGAGCGCCCGTTCGCCCAGGGGGCTGGGCTCTTACCTCAATCGCGCATCAGGCTAAATCACGCCAAAGGCAGTCAGGCCTGAACCGTGGTTTGGGTTTGCACACCCAAACCTTGCACACTCAGGCGCATGGTCTGGCCGGCACGCAAAAATACCGGTGGCTTTTGCCCCATGCCGACACCCGGTGGCGTGCCGGTCGAGATCACGTCACCCGGCTGTAAACTCATGAATTGACTCAGGTAGCTGATCAGAAAAGGTACTTGGTACACCATGGTGGCGGTGCTGCCGTTTTGCAGGCGTTTGCCGTCCACCTCCAGCCACAGCGCCAGATTTTGTGGGTCGGGCACCTCGTCTGCGGTGACCAGCCAGGGGCCCAGCGGGCCAAAAGTGTCGCAACCCTTGCCCTTGTCCCAGGTACCGCTGCGATTCAACTGGTAATCACGCTCGGACACATCGTTCATGACGCAATAACCTGCGACATGGTGCACCGCGTCCGCCTCGGTGATGTAGCGCCCGCCCTGACCAATGACCACGGCCAACTCCACCTCCCAGTCGGTCTTGACCGAGCCGCGCGGGATTTGCACCGCATCGTCCGGCCCGCACAGGGCGCTGGTCCATTTGTTGAACACCACGGGTTCCGGCGGCACCGGCATGCCGGATTCCGCTGCGTGGTCGGCGTAATTCAGGCCGATGCAAATGCACTTGCCGACCTGCCCGACGCAGGCGCCCAGGCGCAGATCCTGCTGCGGCACACCGGCCACCAAAGGCAAATCATGCAGTTTCAGGCGACGCAACTTGTCCAGATTGGCGGGCAACAACACAGCGCCGGCAATGTCAGGCACCACCGCACTCAAATCCCGCACCCGCCCCTGTGCGTCCAGAACGCCGGGTTTTTCCTGGCCCCACGGTCCGTAGCGCAACAACTTCATGGCAGGTCTTCCGTTGACTCAATGGGCTTGCAGTCTAGCGGACATGGCAACAAAGCCGCCCTGTGTAGTAAAAAATAGCTGTCGTTGCGGGCCACGACCCGCAATCCATGGATCCCGGATCGAATCCGGGATGAC
>CAISLL010000348.1 GCA_903886165.1 uncultured beta proteobacterium
CGGCAGTCAAGGTCTTGCGCCAGCATGGGCCAGCGCCATGACCTGGGCCGGCGGCAAGCTTTTGAGCTTGTGGTCGCTCCAGACCTGACGCCAGCGCCGCGCACCGGGCAAGCCATGGCGCAGCCCCAGCATGTGGCGGGCAATCGATGGCCAGGTCGTGCCATGCTCAGAATGTTCCACCTCCATGTAAGCCACCATTTGCTGCTCGACCGATTCACGGGTCTGCAAGGTCTGCGATGGCGATGCAGTCGTGTCGGTTTGGGCGTCAAAAAACTGGGCATCCCACTGGTTCAACCACCAGGGGTTGTGGTACGCCTCACGACCCAGCATGACGCCGTCGACGTGTTCCAGGTGCTGATGCACTTGCTCAATGGTGGTGACACCGCCGTTCAGGACAAACACCAGTTCAGGGAAATCACGCTTGAGCTGGTACACCGTCTCATAACGCAAGGGTGGCACCTCACGGTTGTCCTTGGGGCTGAGTCCCTTGAGCCATGCGTTTCTCGCATGCACGATAAAAGTGCTGCAGCCGGCACGGCTCACCTCACCCACAAAGTCACGCACAAAATCGTAGTTTTCCACCTTGTCAATGCCGATGCGGTGTTTAACCGTCACCGGAATACCGACCGCATCCACCATCGCCTTCACCCCATCCGCCACCAGCCTGGGTTCATTCATCAAACACGCACCAAAAGCACCACGTTGCACGCGCTCGCTGGGGCAACCGCAGTTCAGGTTGATTTCGTCGTAACCCCACTGCTCGCCAAGACGCGCACACTTTGCCAAATCTTGGGGCTCGCTGCCCCCAAGTTGCAAGGCAACCGGGTGTTCTTGCGGGTTGAAAGCCAGATGGCGCGCCACGTCGCCGTGAATCAGGGCACCGGTGGTCACCATCTCGGTGTACAAGACGGCGTGTTTGGACAACAATCGGTGAAAATAACGGCAGTGGCGGTCTGTCCAATCGAGCATCGGCGCGACGGCCAGCCGCCATCGTCCGGCTTGAGATGTGAGAGAACGGGTCATCCGCAGATTATCCCAGCCTGCACACCAGGTAATCGGTCAAGCTTTAAGGCGTGGCGCACCACGGCGCCGTGTTATGGGCATAGGCCATCCAAAGGGCCCATCCGGAACTGACCGCCAGTGCCAGGCCAGCGAGACGGACACCCCAGTCACCAGAACCATTGCCCTTGAGGCGCAGCCACAGCCAGGGCCCGAGCATCATGGAAACACTGGTACCAAGCGCAAACAGTGCCATCACCAGCGCGCCATCAAGCGCTTGGCCTGTGAGGCCCGCAACCAGCAGGGCAGAGTAAAGGAGGCCGCAAGGCAGGAAGGTCCAGAGAGCACCCACCACCAACGGAGCACCCCTGCCCCGCCCCGTTGCCAGCCGTCTGGCATCGGCCCAGATCTTTCGACCGGCTTGCTCCATCCAGACCGGCTGCTGTGCCTTCCACAGCAATACAAGCCCCAATACCATCATGGCCACATGGAACATGCTCCAGACCGGCCTGAGCGCGGCAGACTGAACGGTCAGCCAGCCCAAGCCCTGCATGGATGCGGCAGCGACTGCGCCCAAGGCTGAATAACCGATCACCCGACCCAGCTGAAAAGTCCACATGGCCGAGGTTTTGTGCGGCCCGGCCGCTTGTCCAATCCCCGCACAGGCAGCGCCACACATGGCGATACAGTGTGGGCCTCCGGCCAGCCCCATGAGAAGCGCCGTTGTGGCGAGTGTGGTTTGCATCCTCCTAATTTAGAGGATTTTGGAGAACTTGGCGCGCGTGCGGTCAGTTTGAAGATAACGGTCAAACACCATGGCCACGGCGCGCACAAAAAACCAGCCTTTTGCAGTCACTTTGATGCCATTGCTGTCAAGCTCAACCAGTCCCTGGTCGACCTGGGCGTGCATGGTTTCCAACTCTTTGGCGAAATACTGTTTGAAATCCACCAAATAAGCCAGTTCAATGGACTCGTATGACACGCTTCCCTGACACATCAAGGCCATGATGACAGCGCGGCGTACCAGGTCGTCACGGGACAGCGCCAGACCTCGAACGATCGGAAACTGTCCCTGATCCAGAAAATCGTAATACTCTTCAAGTGTCTTGGCGTTTTGGCTGTAGGTGGCGCCAACGCGGCCAATGGATGACACACCCAAGCCCACCATGTCGCAGTCAGGCTGGGTGCTGTAGCCCTGAAAATTGCGGTGCAAACGCCCCTGCCGCTTGGCCACTGCCAAAGAGTCATTTGGCAAGGCAAAGTGGTCCATGCCAATGTAGACATAACCCGCCGCCATCAGCGATGCCATGGAACTCGCCAGCATCGACACCTTTGCCGCTGCGTTTGGAATTTCAACCGACGAAATCCGCCGCTGCGGCTTGAACCGCTCGGGCAAATGCGCGTAGGCATACAGCGCAATGCGGTCAGGCCTGAGTTCGTTGACTTGCGCAAGAGTGCGAACGACAGACTCCGTCGTCTGCTCGGGCAAGCCATATATCAAGTCTACGTTGATTGACTCGAAACCACGCTGACGGGCTGCCGCGACCAGGGCAAAAACCTGCTCTGCAGGCTGCACACGGTGCACTGCTTTTTGCACGGCAGGGTCAAAGTCCTGCACCCCAAAACTCAGGCGGTTAAATCCCAGTTCCGCCAATGTGTCAAGGCGTGAGGGATCAATGGTGCGCGGATCGATTTCAATCGAATACTCGCCACCGGGCGTGAACGTGAAACTCCGGCGCAGCATGGCCATGAGTTCGCGCAACTCGTCGTCTGACATGAATGTGGGTGACCCCCCACCCAAGTGCAACTGTGACACAACCTGCCCAATGCCCATGTGTTTGGTGTGCAGGTCAATTTCACGACCCAGATACTTCAGATAGGCCGCCGCCCGGTCATGGTGCTTGGTGATGATCTTGTTGCACGCACAGTAGTAGCAAAGCGACTCGCAAAACGGAATGTGAACATAGATCGAAAGTGGCAGCGCAAGCGCAGCGGCACCCGAGCGCCGCTGCTCCAGTGCCTGGATGTAGTCTTGCGCGGTGAACGCCTCAACAAAGCGGTCGGCCGTAGGATAAGACGTGTAGCGCGGACCTGAGACGTCGTATTGACGGATCAAACCCTCGGAGATCGGTTCAGTAGTACTTTCAATCATAGGGTTTCCTTCACTAGGGTGCTAAATATGCCAAACAATTGATGACTTTTTCTTGATTTCAATCAACAAACAGATAAAAACCAAACGCGACGAAAATTGACGCAGGTCAGACTTCGTGCGTGAACAGTGTCAAAATACCAAGTATGAATCATGAGCCAATCAAAATTGCCTGCGCCGACTGCAACATGCGCGAGTTATGTATGCCGATCGGCTTGACCAGTGACGAGCTTGATCGGATTGACGAAGTCATCGGCGCACGGCGAAAGATCAAACGGGGTGAAACGGTATTTCACAATGGTGAAAAATTCACCAACCTGTATGCCATACGAACCGGGTTCTTCAAGACCTGCATCACCTCGGAAGACGGTCGTGACCAAGTCACAGGGTTTCAAATGGCGGGTGAGATCATTGGTCTGGACGGGATTGTGCACGATCACCACACGTGTGATGCTGTGGCGCTGGAGGATGGCGAGCTTTGTGCCATGCCATTTTCCCAGATTGAAGACTTGTCACGCGAAGTGAATGCCCTGCAGCATCATGTGCACAAAATCATGAGCCGCGAAATCGTACGTGAACACGGCGTGATGCTCTTGCTGGGCAGCATGCGCGCAGAAGAACGACTGGCGGCCTTTTTGCTCAATCTGGCACAACGCCTGCATGCACGGGGCTTTTCCCAATCGGAATTGGTGCTGCGCATGACACGCGAAGAGATCGGTAGTTTCCTGGGCCTCAAACTGGAAACCATCAGCCGCACGTTTTCAAAGTTTGCAGACGATGGCATTGTGGACGTCAAACAGCGTCATGTTCATATTCTGAATACCGATGCACTGAAAGACATCGTCAATCCCAAATAATCTGACCTTAACGAGTACTCAACTGAGCTATTTCGGAGGAGGTACAACGCCGGTCGTGGCATGATTTCTGCCAAGCATGGCAGGAGCTTCGCTGCTTTCTTTTCTGCGCGCCTCAATCGACTGATCGGATTGCCGGGATGGCCGATAAGCGTCGTCACTGATGATCTCATTTGGGCGTGAAACTGCCAGATACAACGTGATAAAACTTGCCACCACCACCACAGCTGGCAAAGCAATCACCAGCCAGACATGACCTAACTGCCACCACTTCGTGTTTTCCTGAGAGTTGTTTTCCATAAACTACGTTGCCTTGATGAGTGGCTCTGAACAGAGATTTTTTGACACAGGGCAAAAAAGCTTGGCCCCCGTTTTAGGAGACCAAGCTTCGTGGCAAACAAACCGAAGCCTTACTTGTTGGAAAGACCCCAAACGTAGGATGTCAGCACATGAATTTGTGCTTCAGTCAGTCGCTCAGCCTGTCTTGGCATGACATTCATCTTGCCGTTATTGATCATTTCAACAATCGCTTTCTCGCCGAAACCGTGCAACCAGATGTTATCGGTCAGGTTCGGGGCACCCACCGCATGCATGCCTTTGCCGTCAGCACCGTGGCAGGCGGCACAGACAGCAAACTTCTCCTTGCCCAATGCAGCTCGTGCCGAATCATGTGGACTGCCAGACAGGCTCAGCACATACTGCGCAACATTCTTGACATCTTCTGCACCGCCCAGCGCAGCCGCCATCGGTGGCATGTTGCCATTTCGACCCAGGACCAGCGTCTCCTTGATCTTGTCGGGAGTCCCGCCGTGCAACCAGTCGCCATCCGTCAGGTTCGGGAAACCCTTGTTGCCACGGGCATCCGATGCATGACACTGGGCGCAATTATTGCCATACAAGCGCTCACCTATGGCCATCGCTTGTGCATCCTTGGCAACATCTTCCGGTTTCATGGACATGAACTTGGCGTAGATGGGCGCAATTTCAGCATTGCCCTTGGCCACTTCGTCGGCATGCAACTTGGCTGAGGTCCAGCCCAAGGTACCCTTGTAACTGCCCAAACCGGGGTACAACACCAGGTAGACCAGCGAGAACACAATCGTGATGACAAACATGTAACTCCACCAGCGTGGCAGAGGGTTGTTCATTTCACGCAAGTCACCGTCCCAGACGTGTCCGGTCGTGTTGTCACTGACGGTCGATGCCTTCATTTTCCCCGTGATGACCAACAAAACCAGGCAGGCAATGATGCTCACCAAGGTCACGCCAGCTACAAATATTTCCCAAAAATTGCTAGTGAAATCACTCATTTGTTTTCCTTTCAGGTGTACTGGTCAATCCTGCTCAAACGGCAAGTTGGCGGCTTTGTCGAAGTCAGCGGCATTCTTGCGCGAGTACGCCCACGCAATGATTCCAATGAAAGTCAGAAAACCGACCACTGTCACCAGTGAGCGTAGCGTGTTGACATCAAACTCCATGAATATCCCCTGTTACTTCGTTGAAGTACCAAGAACCTGAAGGTAAGCCACCAAAGCTTCCATTTCGGTCTTGCCAGTGACATCCTTGACCGACGCTGCGATTTCAGCATCGGTGTATGGCACACCGACTTTGCGCAGTGCAGCCATGTGGGACGGCAGGCTCGCTGCATCCACAGCCGCGGTCTTCAGCCAGGGGTAAGCAGGCATATTTGACTCAGGCACCAGGTCACGCGGGTTGTTCAGGTGCGTGACATGCCACTGGTCGCTGTACCTGCCTCCAACACGGTGCAGGTCTGGCCCGGTGCGCTTGCTGCCCCACTGGAACGGGTGGTCATAAACGAACTCATTGGCCTTGGAGTACGGACCATACCGCAGGGTCTCAGCGCGGAACGGCCTGATCATTTGCGAATGGCAGTTGTAGCAGCCTTCACGCGTATAGATGTCCCGCCCGGCTAGTTGCAATGCTGTGTAGGGCTTGAGGCCGGGTGCTGCAACGGTCGTTGATTTCTGGAAGAACAGGGGCACGATTTCCACCATGCCGCCAAACAACAACACAATCAGGATCAAGACAATCATCAAACCGTTGTTGGTTTCGATGGTTGCGTGCGACATGCCGCCGCTTTGATTAGGATTAGACATAATAAATTTTCCTCAAGCGTGTGCGACAGCAGCCGGAATGTTGACGGTCACAGAGCGACCGACAGTGGCCGTCTTGATCGTGTTCCACAACATGATGATCATGCCAACAAGGTACAGCAGACCGCCTGCCAGACGCAGTACGTAAAACGGATAGCTGGCCTTCACGGATTCGACAAAGGTGTAAGTCAAGGTGCCGTCCGGATTGATCGACCTCCACATCAGACCCTGCATGACACCGGCAATCCACAACGCGGCGATGTACAGAACGATGCCGATGGTGGCCATGTAGAAATGGACTTCAATCGCCTTCACGCTGAACATCTGCTTCTGACCGAAGAGGCGAGGAATCAGGTAATACATGGAGCCCATGGTCACCAGTCCAACCCAACCCAAAGCACCCGAGTGCACATGACCAACGGTCCAGTCCGTATAGTGAGAAAGCGCATTAACGGTCTTGATCGCCATCATCGGGCCTTCGAACGTGGACATGCCATAGAACGACAGTGACACGATCAGGAAGCGCAAGATCGGGTCATCACGCAGTTTGTGCCACGCACCGGAGAGCGTCATGATGCCGTTGATCATGCCACCCCAGCTTGGCGCCAGCAAAATCAGGGAGAAGACCATGCCGACAGACTGGGTCCAGTCAGGCAAGGCGGTGTAGTGCAAGTGATGCGGGCCCGCCCACATGTAAGTGAAAATCAACGCCCAAAAGTGGACGATCGACAGGCGGTAGGAATAGACCGGGCGCCCAGCCTGCTTGGGAATGAAGTAATACATCATGCCGAGGAAGCCGGCTGTCAGGAAGAAGCCCACCGCATTGTGACCGTACCACCATTGCACCATGGCATCCTGAACCCCAGCATAGACAGAATAGGACTTCATGCCCATCAGCGACACCGGAATCGCTGCGCTGTTGACAAGGTGCAACAACGCAACAGCCAGAATGAAGGCCCCAAAAAACCAGTTTGCCACATAAATGTGCTTGACCTTGCGGGTTCCAACCGTGCCAAAGAACACGATGGCATAGACCACCCAGATCACAGTGATCAAGATGTCAATGGGCCATTCCAACTCGGCGTATTCCTTGCCAGAGGTGAAGCCCAAAGGCAGCGTTATCGCCGCCGACAAAATCACGAGTTGCCAGCCCCAGAATGTGAAGGCCGCAAGTTTGTCACTGAAGATGCGAACCTGGCAGGTTCGCTGCACCACGTAATACGAGGTGGCAAAAAGGCCACAACCGCCAAACGCAAAAATCACTGCATTGGTGTGCAAGGGGCGCAAACGCCCATAGGACAAAAAGGAGATGCCCAGATTCAGCTCGGGCCACGCCAGTTGGGCTGCGATGATGACGCCGACCAGCATGCCGACCACACCCCAGACGACAGTCATGATGGCGAACTGTCTGACAACTTTGTCGTTGTAAGTTGTTGCCTGCGAATTTGAAAAAGCCATATTCACCTCTTAACAATTGGACACATGGAGTGTGCATGGACCACCACCCCAACCATTTGATACAAATCAAATATATTAATTAATCCTTAAGAATCCTCTCCCCCTCTTGGTCAATGTCGTCAAACTGACCACTGTAGATCGCCCACCAGACTCCGCCGATGATCAAAAATACCAGCACAACCGACATGGGAACAAGCAAATAAAGTATATCCACGAAAGCCACCTATTTTCTTACTACTGAGAAATATGGGACAGCCTCATCGCATTCAGCACCACGAGCAATGAACTGCTGGCCATCCCCAAGCCCGCCAACCAGGCTGGTAGCAAGCCAAAAACCGCCAGCGGCACACACACGGCGTTGTAGATGGCCGCCCACCAAAGGTTTTGACGCACAACCGACAACGTGCGCCGCGCCAGCAGTAACGCATCCGCCACATGTGTCAAGCGACTGCCAGAAACGAGAAAGTCAGCCTGCGCCTGCGCCAATGGCACCGCCTTGCCAAATGCAAAGGACGCATGCGCACCGGCCAGCACGGGGCCGTCGTTCAGTCCGTCGCCCACCACCGCAACTTTATGCCCTTGAAGCTGTGCATTGCGCAAAAAATCCAGTTTTTCTTGGGGAGAGCAATGCCCTTTGACATGTGAAATGCCAACCTTTTCAGCTACACGGTGCGCGGCATCGCTGGCGTCGCCGGAAAGTAGATACACGTGGATACCCTCCCGATGCAAAGTGGCCACTGTGTCGGCTGCTTCAGGCCGAATATCTTCCTGCAACTCAAAACTGGCCAACCAGCCTTTGTTGTCGCTCATGTGGACTTTGAGCGTGTCTGAGAACACAGTCGGCAAACCACAATACTCTGCAGAACCAAGACGAAGCGCCTCGCCAGGTGATGGTGCCCGGTCCAGACGCACCAAACCGGTGACGCCCCGCCCTGTGTGCTCCACCACTTCATCAGCCAACCAGCCCACACAAGCACGATCCTGTGCAGCCGACCAAACCGCTCGGGACACTGGATGGAGGGAATGTTCGGCCAGAGCCGATGCCATGCCCAGCACCCGTGCTGTCGATTCTCCGGAGCGCACATCAACCTGCCCAAGCACCATCGCGTCGCGCGTCAGGGTACCGGTTTTGTCAAACATGACCGTGTCCACAGCAGCCAGCGACTCAAAGGCGGACAATCGGCGCACCAGCACACTTCGCTTGGCCAACGCGCCAGCCGCAGACAGCATGGCCGCAGGCGTGGCCAGTGACAAAGCACAGGGACATGTCACCACCAACACCGACACAGCCACCATCAGGGCCTTCTCTGGATCGGTTTGCCACCAAAACGCACAGGCTGCACCAGCTGCGATCAGCACACCCATCAAAAACGGCTTGGCAATGGCGTCGGCCAACCGTGCCAACGGTGGCTTCGTGGTGGACGCGCTTTCCATCAAGTTGACAATCTGCGCAAACCTTGTTTGCTCACCGACTTGATCCACCCGCATTCTCACCACACCAGACAGGTTATGGCTGCCCGAGATCACTGTGTCACCCACGCTGCGCGAAAGTGGTCTTGACTCCCCGGTTAACAGGGACTCATCAACCGATGTATTGCCGTGCAGCAGCACGCCATCCGCAGGAAACGCTTCGCCAGGCAGCACACGAATGACATCACTTACCTGTAACCGTCGCACCGGGATACGCTCGGTCGAGCCATCGGCGTGGACCCGGCTCACACTGTCAGGCAACCGGTTCATCAGTGCCTCCAACGCGCCAGCGGTTTTGTCCCGCAGGCGCAACTCCAGCCAGCGTCCGGCCAGCAGGAAAAACACAAACATGGTGAATGAATCGAAATACACCTCTGCCCCGAACATGCCGGACCGATCAAACGTGCCTGCCGTGCTGACGGCAAACGTGATCAACATGCCCAGTGCCACCGGAAAATCCATACTGATACGCCGATGCATCACGTCACGCCAGGCGTTGCTGAAAAACGGGCCACACGAAAACAGGAGGACCGGCAGCGACAACACCCAGGATGCCCAACGCAGCAATTGCTCCAGTTCTGTCGACAAATCACCTGGTTCTGCGGTGTAGGCCGGGTAGGCATACATCATGACCTGCATCATGCACAGGCCCGCCACCATCATCCGCCAAAGTGCCTTTCGTGACTCAAGCAGACGACGTTCTCGTCCAAATGCATCGTTCGCCGGCAGGGCACGGTAGCCGGTTCGTTGCACCGCCTGCATCCACTTCGATGGACAAGCCGTCTGCGCGTCCCACACCACCTTGGCTCGGTGACTGCCCGCACTTACCTCCACATTGCGCACTCCTGGCACACTTTTCAGGGCATCTTCAATCGTGAGCGCGCACGCCGCGCAGTGCATGCCCTCGATCATCAGGTGTGACTCCCAACAGCCGCTCATCTGCACAGCCGGCCGGCTGAACGTGGCCCACTCCTGCTCGTCATCGAGAAGTTGCAGTATTGCAAGCGTGTCGGGGTCGTGACTTGCCCTGTCGGTGGCCACATCCCGCCCATCAGCAGATTTTGAATTGTCAGAGGCAGGAAATGGCATTCTGGCAGGATGACCGTCTTAAGATGCGCTGTCCATGAGATATATCAAGGACAGCGGCTAGTGTAAGCTTATGCTAGAGGCTTCAACCTGATAGAGGTGCATTCATGTACGACAAAATTCTTGTGGCCACTGATGGCTCGTCACTGTCCAAAAAAGCCGTCAACAGCGCAATTTCACTGGCTGCATTGACGGGCGCCAGTCTGGTCGCTCTGAAAGTAGTTCCACGCTACCCACAAAGCTATTTCGAAGGAGGCCTTGCCTTACAGGCCGCAGAGGTGGCTCGGATTGAACAACAATGGGGAGATGAAGCTCAAGCTGTCGTTGATGACGTAAAAAAGGCCGCTGAATTGCAGGGCGTGAAAACCCTGGCTATGACGGTCAAGTCCGACATCGTGTCAGATGCGGTGATTGCCACTGCCAAGAAAAACAAATGTGACCTGATTGTGATGGCATCACATGGTCACCGCGGCGTCAAGCGCCTGCTGCTGGGCAGCGAGACCCAGCAAGTTTTGACGCACTCGCACATTCCAGTGCTTGTTTTGAGATAATTTGGCTGTAAACGTTATAGATTAATATTGGCATGCTATATTTAATATAGCTAATTATGTGATGCAGCTTCCCCGAAGCGATGGCGGATCTCCAACGCTTCTTCCCAATGCGAAAACAATGTATTGACACACTCAGGGTCAAAGTGGATACCGGCGCTGGCCTTGATGTGTTCCGCCGCACGCTCCAGTGACCAGGCTTTCTTGTAGGGTCGCTCAGAAGTCAAGGCATCAAACACATCGGCCACCGCCACAATTCGACTGAAAATGGGAATCGCTTCGCCCACCAGCCCATTGGGATAGCCGGAGCCGTCAAATTTTTCATGGTGTGCGCGCGCAATTTCCGCTCCTGCCTGCAGCACTCTGGATGCACTTCCCCGCAGGATTTCATAGCCAAAGGTGGAGTGCTGCTTCATGATCTCAAACTCATCCGCTGTCAGCCGGCCGGGTTTGAGCAAAATATGGTCGGCAATGCCGACTTTGCCTATATCGTGCATGGGTGCTGCCTCAAGCAGCAGTTCCTGCTCCGCCAGCGACAAGCCCAGGCCTTTCGCAATCAACTCTGAATAATGTGCCATGCGCAAGATGTGCGCGCCGGTCTCCGGATCACGGTATTCAGCGGCTTTGGACAGGCGCACCACCGTCTCACGCTCACGCTGGACAATTTCCACGGTGGCTTTGCGAACCTCCTCCGCGAGCCAGGTTGCGCGGTTGGCCAACACCTTGCGGCTTGCCCCCAACTGCAACATGTTGTTGACGCGCGCCATGAACTCGACCTTGTCAACGGGCTTGGTCAAAAAGTCTGTGGCCCCTGCGTCCAGGGCCCGGTACAGAACCTGCTTTTGATCATTGGCCGTGATCATCAGCACTGGCACATCCTCCCTGCCTTTGGTGGCACGCAGTTGATGGATGAAGTCAATGCCGTGAAGCCCGGGCATCATGTAATCAACGATCACGAGATCAACGTCATGGGTTTGCGCCCAGGCCAGACCTTGCACGGCATCGGTGAATTTGATGGGTTCACAGTCGCCCATCCGACGGATCAACGCTTCAAACAAGATCAAGTTGATTTCAGCATCATCAACAATCAAAACTTGGTTAGTCATGTGTGGAAATTGAAATACTGGCGTCCCGGTTTCAACAAATGCAGGCCGCGTATGTCACCCTGGGCTTGAAAAGCACTGTAGCACCGCCTCAGCATGATCGACCTGACCTGGCCGCCAAAGCTGCCAATAAATGTTCAACCTGGATCCGCAGTGCACCCAGTTTGATCGCAATCGGACCAGCCTGGTTCAAAGAACGCTGTGTATTCTGCGATTGAGCCGCTGCCAGAGCCTCAAGCGCTTGAGCCAGAAACACGGCGGGCGCGGCACCAAACAAGCCCAGGGTACCCTTGAGCGCGTGCGCCGTATGCAGCAAAGGCGACATGTCACCATCTGACAAGGACTGGGTCATTCTTTCAACATCCACCGGCCACTGCGCGACGAACACATCGGCGACGATCTCGACCACCTCCTGATCCGAGGCTGCAAGTGCGCTTTCGTAATCGAAGCCCAGACCGGGATTCACTGTATGGCCGTGCGGCACCGATGGAGCCAAGAATTGTGCTTCGCTCCGCGCATCGGCATTCATTGACGCGGGCGCAAACCGCGCCAGCACGCGCTGAAGCTCGGCCCGGTCAATCGGTTTTGAAAGATAGTCATCCATGCCAGCCTTAAGACAGCGCTCACGATCCCCCTGCATGGCGTTGGCCGTCATGGCCACAATCGGCAAATGCACATCGACGGACTCCTGCGCACGAATGCGCTGTGTGGCTTCCAGACCACCCATCACAGGCATCATCATGTCCATCAGGACCAGGTCGAAACGATGCTGCGCCAGGAGGTCAAGCGCCACCAAACCGTCACCCGCCACCATCACCTGATGGCCCCAGCGCTCCAGCATCGCAGTGGCGAGTTTTTGGTTGACGATATGGTCTTCCACGAGCAAGATGCTCAGCGTTGGCGCGTTGTTGTCAGGGCGTTGTTCACCCGGCCCCCCGACTCCAGCCACAGCAGACAGTTGCGGTGCGTCCACAGCACTGCCGGTATCAAGCACCATCGGGATTGAAAACACGAATTCACTCCCCTGCCCCGGTTCGCTTTGCACAGCAATCTGCCCCCCAAAGGCTTCAACCAGCCTGGCTGAAATCGACAAGCCCAGACCGGTGCCACCAAA
>CAISLL010000349.1 GCA_903886165.1 uncultured beta proteobacterium
AGCGCAAAAACCCCCGATTCGACTCAGGCCAATAGTTGATCAGTTATGGTCCAAGGCTTCATCAACTGGAAGGCAAGCTTTGGATTTCAATTTCTTGTGGGTTCTCAGTGCCGTGCTGGTTTTGGTGGGCTTGGCCGGTACTGTGCTGCCGCTGCTGCCGGGTACCCTGCTGGTGTGGGCGGGCTTGCTCTTGGGCGCGTGGATTGACGATTTCACTCGCGTGAGTGGGCTCACCGTCGTGTTGATAACGCTGTTGGCTGCGCTGGCATGGGCGCTGGATTTTGTGGCGGGCCTTATGGGCGCCAAGCGCGCGGGCGCAGCGAAGTTGGCGTTGGTGGGCGCAGCGGTGGGCACGGTTGTTGGCCTATCCATGGGTTTGGTTGGTGTGCTGTTCATGCCCTTGGTGGGGGCGGCCATCGGTCAATATTGGGCGCAACGCGACCAACAACGCGCGGCCAAAGTAGCTTTTGCAACCTGGCTGGGTCTTGTGCTGGGTATGGTGGCCAAGGTGGTGATCTCGTTTGTGATGGTGGGTATCTTTCTGATTGCCCTTTGGGTTTAAATTTTTATCAGGGAAAAAATGGAAAAGATTCTTTCAAGTGTGGGCACCATGCTTTATGGCATGCGGGTCATCATGCTGTTTTTTTATGTGGGACTGGTGGGCATCATTTTTGGCATTCTGGGCAAATTTTTGCTCGAAACCTACAAGCTGATGAACACTTTGCTCTTTGACGACCTGGCCAAAATCGACCTTATCATCAAGGTCCTGGAACTGGTTGACATGACCATGGTGGCGCAACTGGTGTGGGTGGTGGCGCTGGCGGGGGTGTCGCTGTTTGTCACCACCGGGCACTTTGACAAAACTGACATGAAAAAGCCTGACTGGCTGGACCATGTCAACACCTACAACCTGAAGTTAAAACTCGCCTTTGCCATCATCTCCATTTCAGGGGTGCATGCTTTGAAGACCTATTTGAGTGGAGATCTAAGCCTGGAGAACATCCAGATAGTGACGATGGTGGCCGTGATTCACTTCACGTTTGTGTTGTCTGCCATCGGCATTTCTTTCGCGGAGAGACTGACGCGCGACAAGCCATAAGCCTTAACCTCGTCTGGAGAAGCACCCATGCCCAACACACGATCCGCCAATGCCATCAAGCTGGAGTTCACACCCGGTTCGCTGGTTCAGTCCAACCTGTCCGGCGCGGCCTTTACCGACGACTGGCTTTGGGTTGCCGGTGATGAGGCGTGTGGTCTGGACCGGTTGCGCAGGCTCACCCCCGTTGGCAGCGAGACGCTGCGCTTTGGCGAGGTTCGCGATTTCCCGCTGGCAGATCTGCTGGACCTGCCCGGTGCGGCCGATGAAGAAGCGGACCTGGAGGGCATGGCCGTGGCCGAAGGCTACCTGTGGGTGGTAGGTTCACACGGTCTCAAACGCAAAAACGCCAAGCCCGACCGCGACCATGCCGACAACGCCAAGCGCCTGGCCAAGGTGGCACTGGATGGCAACCGCCGCTTGCTGGCCTGCCTGCCCATCGAGCCGGACGCCAAGGGCGAGCCCTGCCTGGTGAGACAAGCCAAAGACGGCCGTCGGGCCATGCGGCTGAAAGGGGATGCCCAGCACAACCTGCTGACCCGGGCATTGTCCAACGACCCGCACTTTGGACCCTACATGGCCATCCCCGGCAAAGACAATGGCTTTGACATTGAAGGCCTTGCGATTGACGGCCAACGGCTGTTGCTTGGTCTGCGCGGGCCGGTGCTGCGCGGCTGGTCGGCATTGATTGAAATTGCAGTCGAGGCGCGCGGCGACCAACTCCGACTCGCGCCCTTGGACGACAGCGGCGCGCTGATGCGCAAGCACTTTCTACAGCTAGACGGCCTGGGCGTGCGTGACCTGCATTTTTGTGGCGATGACCTCTACATCCTGGCCGGACCGACGATGGTGCTGAATGGCGATATCCGAATTTTCAAATGGCCAGCGGCACGCCCGCTCCTGGCCGCCAACCGCGAGCCTGTGCGCTTTGAGTCTGGCTTGACCGAGTCGATTGCGCTGCCGCACGGGCGCGGCACCAACCGCGCCGAAGCCATTTGCAACTTGCCTCCCGAACTCGCGGGCGGCCAGGCAAGCTGGCTGGTGCTGTACGACGCGCCAGGTGCCGATCGCAAAGAGGGTGACCATACCGTGTTTGGCGACTTGCTGCGCCACAAGTGAGCGATAGCCGCCCGGGCATCGACCCTAAAGCGCCGCTCCAGTTTGTTATCAATGCGGCAGCGGGTAGCAATGCTGCAGACGCAAAGCGCGAGGTCATTGAAGGCGCATTGAATGCCGCCGGGCGCCAGGGCAACCTGCTGTTTAGCCACCCTGTCGACTTGGTCCAAGTGGCGCAACAGGCGACGACGCAGGCCATCGCAACCCGCACGGCCGTGGTCGCCGTTGGGGGCGATGGCACGCTCAACACCGTGGCACAGGCCGCCCATGCTTTGGGCTGCCCTATGGGGGTAGTGCCACAGGGCACGTTCAACTACTTCGCACGCACCCATGGCATACCATCCGACCCCACTGAGGCCACGCGGCAACTGTTGCAGTGGTCACCCTGGCCGGTGCAGGTGGCAGCCATCAATGACCGCGTGTTTTTGGTCAACGCCAGCCTGGGGCTGTACCCAGACCTTCTGGAAGATCGCGAGGCCTACAAGGCGCGTTTTGGGCGCAGCCGGTGGGTGGCATTCTGGGCCGCCGCCATCACGCTGCTGCGCGCACAACGGCGGCTGCGGCTGCGCATCGAACAGGGCGCCGCAGTGCGCGATGTAAAGGCACTTACGCTGTTTGTGGGTAACAACCGGCTGCAACTGGAACAGTTGGGGGTAGAGCCGGAGCAGGTGATGCGGGCGGCTTACATCACTGCCGTCATGCTGCGTCCGATCGGCACCCTGTCGATGTTGCGACTGATGCTGCACGGGGCCATGGGCACCCTGGGGGAGGCGCACAGCGTAGAGCATTTCGAGTTCGACCATTTGGTGGTCCGACCCACACTGGTCCCCGGCCGCCGAGGGATCAAGGTGGCTTTTGACGGCGAGGTCACTCGGCTGAGCGCGCCGCTTGACTTTCGTGTGCTCAGCAAACCGCTGTATCTCCTGAAACCAGGCCCACAGTTGGACCCGTCCGACACCACAGCCCCACCAACGAGTTCCGGACCATGAGTGTCTTGCTGCAGATATCCGACCCGCACTTTGGCACCGAACAGCCACTGGTCGTGGAGGCACTGGTCACGCTGGCGCGGCTGCAGAAGCCCGATCTGCTGGTGCTCTCGGGCGACATCACGCAGCGCGCCCTGCCTGCGCAGTTCCAGGCGGCCCGCGCGTTCATGGATCGTCTGGGCGCGCCTTTCCTTGCCATTCCGGGCAATCACGATATCCCACTGTTTGATTTATGGACGCGATTGCGTCGCCCCTATGCCCGACACATTGCAGCATTCGGGTCTGATCTCGAACCCGTCTTTTCGTCTGCTGATCTGATGGTGGTGTGCGTCAACGCAACACGAGCCTGGCGACATAAGCATGGCGAGGTGTCCCCGCAACAAATCGACCGCGTTGCCCATCTGCTTACCAAAGCAAAGCCAGAACAATTGCGGGTGGTGGTGGTGCACCAGCCGGTAGCCGTTACATGCGCCGAAGATGCGCCCAACCTTTTGCGCGGTCACGCGGCCGCGCTACAGCGCTGTGCTGCCGCTGGTGCCGACCTTTTGATGGGCGGACACATTCACCTGCCTTACGTATTGGTACTGCACGGCCTGGCCCGCCCCCTGTGGGCGGTGCAGGCGGGCACGGCTGTCTCTTCGCGGGTGCGTGCGGGGGTGCCCAATTCAGTCAATCTGTTGCGCTGGGGCGCAGACTCAACGCCGGGCTGTTGCCAGATCGAGCAATGGGACTTTTCCGCTGTTGATTGTGCTTTTGTTCGCGCCATGGTCAGTGCGGTGCGACCAGATCGATCATGATCATTGAATATCTGTAAAAAATGAAGTTTAACTCTGTATTTAACTGCTTTTTCCGAACTGTGAACGGCGCAACAATTAAACCCAATCACATTTGAGGAAGGGAAATCACCATGTTTTACGCGCTCAACTGGTTTGTAGTGGTCGGTCTTTTTATTCTTTGGTCGCTTGCCGCCTGGGCGTTCCATTCGATCGCGGCTTGGACGGTCGCGAACGCTGGCACCTTGGCTGGAGGCGCTGGGGCGATAGAGGCCCTGCAGGTTCCGGGCTGGCTTGCGCCCTGGGTTCCTTCCGAATACGCCAGCAGTTTGAATTTGTTCATTTCTTCACTCTTGCCGACCATGCAGGCCGCTCTGGAGTGGGTTCCCTTGGTGGCAGGCGGATTGTCGGTCGCAGTCTGGACCGTCTGGGGCATCGGGGCTGTTTTGCTCATCGCTTTGGGTCTCTTGGCCACCGGATTGATCTCCTTGCTGCGTCGTCGTTTGCCTACCGTGCCAACATCTTCCCAATCCTTGGCAGCATTGCGCTGAACAAGGCGTTTTTTTACTGAAAAACGCATATGGACACGTTAATTCCCTTCCTCACTGCAGATTTCCTGGGTAAACCGGCCTGGGTATGGTTAACTTTTGCAGGAATTGTGATCACACTGCTGGCTTTTGACCTGGGTGTTTTGCACAAGGACGATCATGAGATCGGCGTACGTGAAAGCCTGCTGCTGTCTGGCGGCTACATCAGTGTGGCATTGCTTTTTGGCGCTTGGGTCGGGTGGTATCTGGGAGCACAAAGCGGCATGGATTACTACACCGGTTTCATGATCGAGAAATCGCTGTCGATGGACAACGTGTTCGTCATCGCTTTGATCTTCGGCTTCTTTGCCATTCCGCGCCAGTATCAGCACCGTGTGCTGTTTTGGGGCATTTTGGGTGTGATCGTGCTGCGCGCCATCATGATCGGACTGGGTGCCACGTTGGTCAGCCAGTTCAGTTGGGTGCTGTATATCTTTGGTGCCTTTTTGATCTTCACGGGTATCAAAATGTGGATCATCGCGGACCATGTTCCTGATATTGCCAACAACCCGCTGCTGAAGTTTCTGAAACGGCACATGCGGGTGACTGAAGGCCTGCGCGGAAATGCATTCTGGGTAAATGAGAATGACCCTGCCACGGGTCAGGTGCAGCGTTTTTTCACACCGCTGTTTTTGGCTTTGGTACTGGTTGAATTCGTCGACCTGGTTTTCGCGGTCGACTCGGTGCCAGCCATCTTTGCCATCACCACCGACCCGTTCATCGTCTACACAAGCAATATTTTTGCCATTCTGGGACTACGCGCGCTGTATTTCGCGCTGGCGGCCATGATTCACCGCTTCAAGTATCTGAAGTACGCGCTGGCCCTGGTGCTGGTGTTCATTGGCAGCAAGATTTTCCTGGTGGGCATCATCGGCAAGATCCCTGCGGTGATTTCGCTTAGCGTGACCTTTGGCTTGATTGCTGGGGGCGTTTTGGTGTCACTGTGGAAGACGCGCGGACAGCCCGCTCCAGAAAGCAGTTAGAGCGCCCATTGCCGCACAGGGCGACGGGGGACGAAGTGATTCGTGAGGTGCACCGGGCCGAGTATCTGGAAATCTCTGGGCCGAGCGGTGAGCACCACTCGTGAGATGGGCCGAAGATCGATGACTGGTGCCAAGCATGACCGCTCCGGTTGCTTCCGTCTGGAGCCTTGGCCGGGTGGAGGTTTCAACCCACAGGAAAGCGCCGCCTTTTCACGGCGCACACCCGAAGCGGTCAGCCAACTTGCCGAAATGACCGATCCAAACCAGCCGTTCCTTTCTGCCTCTGAAGGTCAGCAGGTGTTGATTTCGATGGCAGCCACATCAGTAACGAGGTTGATTCAGTGGTAATCATCTTCCCGTTGGTGACGAATCGCACCGATGATGACAGTGCTGTCATCGACTATTTCATAAAGTGCCAC
>CAISLL010000350.1 GCA_903886165.1 uncultured beta proteobacterium
GGCACTGGATCTGGAAGCCAATGGTGTGCCCATCATCGGCACCAGCCCCGACATGATTGATGCTGCGGAAGACCGCGAGCGCTTTCAGAAACTGTTGCACGAACTCAAATTGCGCCAGCCGCCCAATGCCACCGCTCGCACCGAGCCCGAAGCGCTGGAAAAGGCCGCCGCGTTGGGTTACCCGCTGGTGGTGCGCCCAAGTTATGTGTTGGGTGGCCGCGCCATGGAAATCGTGCATGAGCAGCGTGACCTGGAGCGCTACATGCGCGAGGCGGTCAAGGTATCGCATGACTCGCCTGTGCTGCTGGACCGCTTTCTGAACGATGCCATCGAGTGTGATGTCGATTGCGTGCGCGATGTCACCGGCCAAACCTACATCGGCGGTGTCATGGAACACATTGAACAGGCGGGCGTGCACAGTGGCGACTCCGCCTGCTCCTTGCCGCCCTACAGCCTGTCGGTTGAAACGGTGACCGAGATCAAGCGCCAAACTGCCGCCATGGCGCACGCGCTGAATGTGGTGGGTTTGATGAACGTGCAATTCGCCATTCAACACCTTGACGGACAGGACGTGATTTATGTGCTGGAGGTCAACCCGCGCGCCTCGCGCACGGTGCCATTTGTTTCAAAGGCCACCGGTGTGCAACTTGCCAAGGTGGCGGCACGCTGCATGGTCGGGAAGACGCTGGTCTCACAAGGCATCACGCACGAGGTGAATCCGCCCTATTTCAGCGTCAAGGAAGCGGTATTCCCGTTTGTCAAATTCCCGGGCGTTGACACCATCCTTGGCCCGGAGATGAAGTCCACCGGCGAGGTCATGGGGGTGGGCAAGACCTTTGGTGAAGCGTTCGTGAAATCGCAGATGGGGGCTGGCAGCAAGTTGCCACGGCCGATCACAGCCACCGGCGAGCCGTCGGGCAAGGTATTTTTGTCGGTGAAGAACAACGACAAAGCCCGCGCCATCGAGATTGCGCGCTCATTGGTTGCGATGGATTTTGCCGTGGTCGCCACAAAGGGCACATCTGCGGCCATCAATGCCGCAGGGGTCGCCTGCGGTGTCGTGAACAAGGTCACTGAAGGGCGGCCGCACATTGTGGACATGCTTAAAAACAATGAGATTGTGCTGGTGATCAATACGGTCGAAGAGCGTCGCAATGCAATTGCGGATTCGCGCCAGATCCGTACCTCGGCCCTGTTGGCAAGGGTGACCACCTTCACGACCATTGCCGGTGCCGAAGCCGCGGTGGAGGGCATGCGCTGCATGGATCTGCTGGATGTGATTTCTGTTCAGGAAATGCATGCACAGCTTGAATCGGCGGGTTGAATAGAAAAATCAAGCTGTTTGCGCTGCGATTCGCGGCATAATTGTTTCCCGCCGCCGGACTTGAACGTTCGGCGGTTTCATTTTTGTAGGACTTACGCAAAACCGCCCCAGCGTCGTTGCTCCTCCTTGCCGTACGTCTGTGCTGTCTGCGTCGGAGTGCCTAGCTGGGACAATTTTGCGTCAGTCCTATTTGTTCACCTTATTTTCCGGAGCTGCATGTGGCGACCCTTCCAATAACCAAACGTGGTGCCGAAAAGCTCAAGGCTGAGTTGCATCAACTCAAAGCGTTTGAGCGTCCGGCCGTCATCAATGCCATTGCCGAGGCGCGTGCGCAGGGCGACCTCAGTGAAAACGCAGAATACGAGGCTGCCAAAGACAAGCAGGGCTTTGTCGAGGGCCGCATACAGGAAATTGAAGGCAAGTTGTCTGTCGCCCAAGTCATTGATCCTTCCGAACTGAATGCCGGTGGACGTGTGGTGTTTGGCACCACAGTGCACCTTGAAGACGAAGACAGTGGCCAGAAGGTGACTTATCAAATTGTGGGTGAGGATGAGGCTGACCTGAAGTTGGGCCTGATCAACATTAACAGCCCGATTGCCCGGGCCTTGATTGGCAAGGAAGAGGGTGATGTGGCGGAAGTCCAGGCGCCCGGCGGTTTGCGCCGTTATGAAGTGTTGACGGTGGCTTACCACTGAATGAAGCGGGGCTTGCCGAAGCTGGCCATCTGGACCGCAGCGTTGTGGTGGGGCGCACTCACTGTTGTCGGGTTTTTGGTGGTTCCGATGCTGTTTGCCAACTTGCCGACACCTGCCATTGCGGGGGCCATGGCGGCCAGGTTGTTTGCTGCATTGACTTGGGTTGCTGTGGGTTGCGGCCTGCTGCTGTTGATGATTTTTAGATCAAATCAGCCTTTAGCCCTTATAGATAAAGCACAAAGCGCTATATTATTTATCGCA
>CAISLL010000351.1 GCA_903886165.1 uncultured beta proteobacterium
CGGTTTTGGCTGCCTGTCGGGCATGTTTGAGCGCAATGACGATGTGCTCTACATCTGCTACGACAACGAGGCCTACATGAACACCGGTGTGCAACGGTCAAGCGCCACACCGCCAGCGGCACGCACGGCCACCACCATGACGGTCGGGCCACACCCGGGCAATGAGTTCGGTCAGGGCAAAAACATGCCGCAGCTCGCCATGGCGCATGAAATTCCCTACGTGGCGACCGCCACCGTGGCCGATTTGCGTGACCTGGAATACAAGGTCACCAAGGCCATGACCCTGCGTGGTGCGCGCTACATCCACATCTTTGTGCCGTGCCCACTGGGCTGGGGCGCTGCCTCAAATGACACCATCAAGCTCTCACGACTGGCGGTTGAAAGTGGTGTCTTTCCGGTGTTCGAAGCCGAGCGCGGCGAGGTGACGGGTGTGCTGAAAATTCGCCACCAAGTGCCGGTTGAGGACTACCTCAAGCCGCAAAAGCGATTTGCGCATCTGTTTGGCAAAAAACCTGACGTGGACACCCTGGCGCGTTTGCAGGCGCGCGCCGACCGCAATATTCGCCGTTTTGGCCTGTTAACCTGATCGGTTGAGGGCAGAGCTGGCGCACGTTGTGTTGCTGCGGTCTGTCCCCAAAATTTTATGATAGTTGAGGACAGAACTGGCGCACTGTGTGTCGCTGCGGTCTGTCCCGCAAGGAGACAAGAATGCAAAAACCTTTTGCCATCACACTCGATGTCGGCAGCTCGCTGGCCAACCATACTGGTTCCTGGCGCACCGAGCGCCCGGTATACCTGAGCCGCAAGCCGCCTTGCAACCACCAATGCCCGGCCGGTGAAAACATCCAGGGTTGGTTGTTTCATGCCGAGTCCGGCAACTACCAGGAAGCCTGGCGCACACTGGTGGAAGACAACCCCTTTCCCGCCATCATGGGGCGGGTGTGTTACCACACCTGTGAAGCTGCCTGCAACCGAGGGCAACTCGATTCGCCTGTGGGCATCAACTCGGTCGAACGTTTTTTGGGTGACGAGGCCATTGCCCACGGCTGGAAGTTCCCGCAGCCAGCAACTCCATCAGGCAAAAAAGTTATGGTTGTTGGCGCCGGGCCATCGGGCTTGTCGGCGGCGTATCACCTGGCACGACTGGGTCATGCGGTGACAGTGATCGAGGCCGGACCGCTGCCTGGCGGCATGATGCGCTTTGGCATTCCGCAATACCGATTGCCGCGTCAGGTGCTGGACGTTGAAGTCCAGCGCATTGTCGACATGGGTGTGCGCATTCAGTACAACACCAAGGTGACTGACGTGCTGCAGGCCAAGCTTGATGGTGGTTTTGACGCTGTGTTTCTGGCTGTGGGCGCGCACATTGCCAAGCGTGCCTACATCCCGGCCGGTGATTCGGCCAAGGTGTTGGATGCGGTGTCGGTGTTGCGCTCGATGGAGGGCGAAGACAAACCCTTGCTGGGGCGCCGCGTCGTGATCTATGGCGGCGGCAACACTGCGATCGACGTGGCTCGCACCGCCAAACGGTTGGGCGCCACCGAGTCGATCATTGTTTACCGCCGGAACCGGGAAAAAATGCCCGCGCATGACTTTGAGGTGGAAGAGGCGCTGCAAGAAGGTGTGATGATCAAGTGGCTCTCCACCATCAAGCAGGCCGGCGAATCCTCCATCACGGTCGAAAAAATGGCGCTTGATGACAAGGGCTTTCCGCAGCCGACCGGTGAGTTTGAAACCCTGGAAGCGGATTCCGTGGTGCTGGCGCTGGGTCAGGATGTGGATTTGTCACTGATAGAAGGTGTACCTGGTCTGGTGGTGGAGGATGGTGTGGTGCAGGTCAACCCCCAGATGATGACCGGGCACCCCGGGATTTTTGCCGGGGGCGACATGGTGCCGGCTGAGCGAAATGCCACTGTGGCGATTGGCCACGGCAAAAAAGCCGCCCGCAACATGGACGCCTGGCTGCGTGGTGACACCTACGTGCCACCGCCCAAGAGTGAGGTTGCCAGTTTTGATTTGCTCAACACCTGGTATTACAGCGATGCGCCCAAAACCGTGCGGCCCCTACTGGACATCATTCGGCGCCAATCCACCTTTGAAGAAGTGCAGGGTGGCTTGGACGAAGGAAATGCCCTGTTTGAAGCACGGCGCTGCCTGTCCTGCGGGAATTGTTTTGAGTGCGATAACTGTTATGGCGTCTGTCCCGACAATGCGGTCATCAAGCTTGGCCCCGGGAAAGGTTTTGACTTCAATTACGACTACTGCAAG
>CAISLL010000352.1 GCA_903886165.1 uncultured beta proteobacterium
GAAAATCGTATGGGTTTCTCACCTTCAGAATCACGGAACTCGCCCTGTATCACGTGCTCGGCAAGCTTCCCGAGCCAGAACTCGCCCACAGGTTTTACTGACGAAGCATGCCGTTTAGTGTGGAACTTGACATCACAGGCAGCGGTGGATTAGCACGTTGTATTTGGGCAGGGCCGGCACCAGCGGATTGCTTGGCAAATGCTTGAGTTTGGACATTCGCAAATACGCAATGGAGATAAAGTTGGTTGCGGTTCTGAAACCACGTGCAGCTCGTTTTGCCTGTTGGAGCAAGCCATTCATGGCCTCCACATAAGCATTGCTGCGGTTGTCCAGCATGCCGCGCACCACACCGTCCAGGCGCTGCTTTAACGTGCTGGCCAACTTCTTGAAGGGTTCCAGGCGACAGCGAGTGGCCCAACTCAGCCACGCCTTCAATTCAGATTTGGCTTGTATCGCATCGTTGTGCGTGACCGCATTGGCATAAACCGTACGCAGCGCCATCTTCAGCCGCCAGGCACGCGCACTCTTCAAGCTGGAATGCTGCAGCCAGTGCATGGCGTTGGTCTGCTTGACACTCCAGCCATCAGGATTGCGGCGCATGCCCCAGGCCAGACTCTTGAGTAACTTGCGGTCGTTCTCACCCAATGCAGCCTTGATTGATTGAGGCTGGGTGCGCGTCTCGTTGCGTCGCACCTCATCCATAGCCTCATTGGCCATGGCTACAACGTGAAACCGGTCATAGCTGATTTGTGCTTCTGGCAAGGCTTGGGCGACTCCCTTGGCGAAGGCGGCACTCATGTCCTGGCAGACGTGTGCAATTTGCTCTGGCTTGCCGCCATGGGCGTGGAGGTCTTTTGCAAAGTTCACCACTGTTTGGTGGTCTTTTCCTTCGCAAGCAAAGAGCAGCCGCTTCTTCTCAAGGTCATGCACGACGGTGATGTAGTTCTGACCTTTACGTAGGCTGGTCTCGTCGATACCGATGACACGTACCTGCGACATGTCATCGAGTTTGCGTGCTGCCTCAACGTAATGTTCAATGCGCCGCCAGAGCTGTTTGTCCGTGCAGCGAAGCAGTGCAGCAGCTTGGCGCACGGGCAGTTCTCGGCACAAAGACAAAGCCAGCGCTTCGAACAAGGCTGTGAAGCCGCTGCCTTCACGCGCCCAAGGCACTTGCATCTGGGTGGTTTTGCCGCAGCCACTGCAGGCGACACGTGGCACATCGGCGTGTAACCAGGCCTCATATTGAAAGAAGTCCAGGTGCCGCCATTCACGTTTTTGTCGATCATGAATGCCTTGGTCGGTCAATCCACACACGGGACAGGCCAACCGTTTGGCATCGCAGGTGAGATCGAAGTCAATGCGCCGGCGGGCCGTGTCGAGGTTGACTTTTTCAACGCGCCACGGCGCAGACAAGCCCAGCGCGCTGGTGAACAAGGATTCGATTTCAATACCCATTTCTTAATTTCTGATCTTCAGCTGTTGAGCGGACATCCGCCCCGTGGATTTGTGGACAACTCGCCAACGAGTTGCCCACAAGCCCCACCGGGCTCGACTACTACATTGTATTTTTCAAGTCAAGTTCCACACGGAATGACGAAGGGCCCAATTGCGTCAAACCTGTTTTCATAGAGACTTCATCAACCGCCTTGAAAGGGCCACATGGAGTCTCAACCAAAATCAA
>CAISLL010000353.1 GCA_903886165.1 uncultured beta proteobacterium
CCTGAGGGCAGCGTGTTGTCGCCTAAGGAATTTCTTCATCTGGGAAGTCGCGCCGCCATTGACCAAGCGCTTTCACGCTTGGCAAAAGATGGCAAGTTACAGCGTGTTTGTCGTGGCACTTATGTTGCCCCGGTAGCAAGCCGGTTTGGCGTGCGCTCGCCCGCCCCAGAAAAAGTCGTGCAATCCATGGCCTCCCAGCGCGGCGATACAGTAGCACCACATGGCGCGGGCGCCGCCAACGCCTTGGGCTTGACGCAACAAGTGCCTATTCGAGAAGTTTTTTTGACCTCTGGCCGGTCGCACAAGCTCAAGCTAGGTCGAACAGAAGTGCTGGTCAAGCATGTGCCAAGATGGATGTTGTCACTGGGGGCCAGTCAGGCCGGCGCGGCCGTGCGCGCCTTGGCTTGGATGGGCCGCCCGCATGTCAGCGAGTCGCTGGCTGCATTGCGTCAAAAATTGCCATTGGCCGAATGGGGCACGTTGGCATCCTCCCGCGCCACGCTTCCCTCCTGGATGGCGCAGGCCATCGGTGAAGAAATCGCCCGTGGCTGAATCATTTTTCTCTCTGATTGCAGCAGACCAGAGCGAAGTTCTGGAAATCGCCCGTGAACAAACTGGTCGGCCAACCCACTTGCTGGAAAAAGATGTGTGGGTGGTGTGGACCTTGGGCGCGCTGTTCAGATCCTCCATTGGCGCGGACCTGACATTCAAAGGTGGCACTTCCCTGTCCAAGGTGTACAAAGTCATTGACCGGTTCTCGGAGGACATTGATCTGACCTTGGACATTCGAAAGCTGATACCTGACCTGATTGGTGACCAGCATCATGAAAACCTCGTATTGCCGGAGAGTCGCAGTCAGGCCGCCAAATGGTCCAAAGCAGTGCGTGATCGTCTACCGGGATGGATTGCGCAAACCGTGCAACCCATTCTTCAGGCTGCCTTGGACAAAGAGGGGCTTCAAGCCAGACTGGAGGTGAGCGGCAAAGATAAGGATCAATTGCTATTGCACTACCCTGCTTTGAAAGCGGGAACGGGTTATGTGTCGCCGCAAACACTATTGGAGTTTGGAGGGCGCGCCACTGGAGAGCCACATCAGGTGATGTCGGTGACTTGCGACATGGACGGTCATGTGCCCAATGTTGAATTTCCAACGGCCATGCCTGTGGTCATGGATGTAGAGCGTACGTTCTGGGAAAAGGCAACTGCCGCGCATGTGTACTGTGCGCAAGGGCGGATCCGTAGCGAGCGGTTCGCCAGGCATTGGCATGACTTGGCTGCAATCGGACGCAGCCCCTACTTCGAAAATACGATTGGAAATCAAACTGTAGCCAACGCAGTTGCCCGACACAAATCATTTTTCTTTGCAGAGAAATCCCCAGCAGGCGATGTCATTGATTATCAGAGGGCTGTTTCTGGTCATCTCAAAATTGTGCCCGAGGGAGATGCGCGTCGTGCATTAGCCATTGACTACGCCAACATGCTCGCGGACCAAGTGCTAGTCGGAAACGCCCTTGCCTTCGATGATTTGATGCGGGCTTGTGCTGACATCGAAGATCGAGCGAACAGCGTTTAGTGTCTTGCATGTCGGCCGACAACAATCTGACCAAGGCCACTGATTTCCGTTGATGCAGTTTGAATTGGCGCACTATCCTGATCAACTGACGCGTCAATGTTCTGGCTGTCGAACTCCTTCTTGTAAGCTGGCATCGTGTGGCTCGACATGTCTGGACGCGCTCCAACTGGCTTTGGATGGACCCGGCTTCAGCTTGATCAAAACGACAGTCGGCATCCCCATCAGGAAGTCAGTCACGTACCGTTTTTATGAAAAGTTATAACGAGTTTTTATAATTATTTTTCACATCATGGAAAATTCGGCTGTCATTCCATGTCAGGAGGATTGGTCTATGCCAGCAGCCCTGCTGCCGCATGAAGGCCATGCTTTGATCGGTGGTCGCTTTCAGCCAGGGGTCATAACTGTCCGGTGGCAAGACCACCACCATGCGTTTTTCATCCCCGGGTTTGTGAAACTGGC
>CAISLL010000354.1 GCA_903886165.1 uncultured beta proteobacterium
GCGGCACGGCTTCCTTTCATGGGGTTATTGGTGCTGGCACTCATGGCTACCTGGTATGGCACTTATTACCTGGCCCGCAGCCCGTTGGCACAACCAGTGGCCTTTGCCTTTGGCGGCGAGGCGCGACCAACAGATTACGCCCGAGCCATTGCTGATGGAGGTGTGCTGGCCTTCATCGCATGCCTCGGCCTGGCGCAACTCGCCCATGAAACCACGCCCGCATTGATGCAGTTGTGCTTTACCGCCCTGCTGTTTTACGCCACCGCAGCCTTGCCCTATCGCTCGTGGATGCCCGGCATTGGCGCGGGCGTGGCACTGTTTGGATTGGCGTTGTCTGGTGCGCCTAGCATGGCTGTCGGATTGGGACTTGGGAGCGCAGCACTGTACCTGCTGGCACCTGGTTCAGACGTGGCGGGTACCGTACCAAGAAAATTCAGGGCAACCGGCATGGTCGCTCTGACTGCCGCATCTGCGCTGCTGGCCACGGTTTTAAATTTGTGGCGCTGGCGAATTTCTCTGCCCCTGGCCGATTGGGCACACTGGCAAAGCCTGGGACAACTTTTTTTATGGTTCACCTGGCCAGCCTGGCCGCTGGCGCTCTGGACACTATGGAGCTGGCGCCGACAACTGTTCATGGCACGCTTCACCGGCCTTCACCTCTGGTTACCCATCTGGTTTGTGGTGGTTGCCAGCGCCGCCACGTTAACCACCAGCGCGGCCAATCGCTCGCTGCTGTTGGCCTTGCCTGCCTTGGCTGCCCTGGCTGCGTTTGCATTGCCGACGCTGGGGCGCAGCGTCGGGGCACTGATTGACTGGTTCACCCTGATCTTTTTCACGGGTTGCGCACTGGTCATCTGGGTGGTGTGGATTTCATTGCAGACCGGTGTCCCTTCGCAGCCGGCTGCCAACGTGACACGCCTGGCACCGGGGTTTGTACACAGCTTTTCACTTGCCACATTATTGATAGCTATTGCCGCAAGTTTGGCATGGGCTTGGCTGGTTAAATGGCGTGTTGGAAGGCATCGGGCAGCAATCTGGAAAAGCCTTGTCCTGCCAGCTGGTGGCGCGGCCTTGTGCTGGCTGCTACTGATGACCTTATGGCTGCCACTGCTGGACTTTGCCCGCAGTTACGCACCGCTCGTACGCCAGGCCACATTGGTCATGCCGCCAAATCCAGGCTGTGTCGCCGCGTCAGGGCTAAGCCGGAGCCAGATCGCGGCGTTTCAGTTTCACGGCGGACTTGAACTTCAAACGCTCCAGGTCAACACCGCCTGCCACTGGCTGATCGCTGACCTAGAGACCATGGGCTTGCAGCCTGAGATCACAAACAGTCCAATTTGGCAGTTACGCCGCACGATTGGCCACCCGGCTGAGAGAAAGGAGTCTTTGGCCCTGTTTGAGCGCCAGTTGCAAACGCCAGCTATACAACCCGCGACGCCGGAAAAGTGAGGGTGAACACCGAGCCCTTGCCTACGAAGCTGTCGATTGACAGCGTTGCCCCATGGCGTTGTGCCACGTGTTTGACTATGGCCAGACCCAAGCCGGTGCCGCCAGTTTCACGTGATCGGCTGCGGTCTACCCGGTAAAAGCGTTCCGTTAGACGCCCGAGGTGTTCCGGGGCGATACCAGGCCCCGTATCGGCGACTGAAAAGATCAGGCAACCATCCTCCCGCTTGTGAGCTCCGACAGTCACATGACCACCGGCAGGCGTGTACCGCACCGCATTGCTGATCAAATTGCCCATGGCGCTCTGCATTTCGCTGGCTGCACCCGCCAAGTCGCCATCAAATGTGCAGTCAAACAAAAACCGGTGGTCTGTGTCGCTGGCCGTCCCCATGACCTGCGACAGGGCAAGGGCATCGGCTTCAAGCTGCTGCATCAAGGCTTGAACTGACACACGAGCTTCCAAGCCGGGCAGCATACTACCCTCAAGTTTCGAGAGAGTCAGCAGATCATTGACCAGGGTCTGCATGCGATCTGCCTGCTGCGCCATGAGCGCCAGGTATTGCTGACGCTCTGACTCATCCAGATTAAGCGTCTGCAAGGTCTCCACAAATCCTGCCAACACCGTTAAGGGCGTGCGTATTTCATGGGACACATTCGCAACAAAGTCACGCCGCATGGCCTCTGCCTGATCAAGCGCCGTGGTATCGCGCGACAACAGCAATTTGCGTCCCTCGCCGTATGAATGAAGTTGTACCGACAAGGTGACCGGCCGCGACGGTGTGCTGTCTCGCCCCGGCATGGTCAGACTGGTGCCAAATTGATCACTGCCCAGGTAAGCGGCAAAGCCCGGGTCGCGCACCAGATTACCGATGGATTGCAACAAATCACGCTGGACGTCCAGTCCGAAATGCGCGGCAACTGTCTGGTTGCACCACTCAATACGGGAGTCGCTATCAAGCAGCATCACCCCGTTTGGCGAGGCCTGCAAAGCGGATAGAAAACTCTGCAGCCGTGCCTGACTGTCGATGATCTGACGTTCTCTGTCACGCAACAGGCGCCGAACCCGGGTGGCAATTTCACCCCAGACACCGGTGTCCGGCGCCCCATCACCCGGTGGATCCGCACGCAACCATCGCATCAACTGCATGGTGCTCAGACCATCCCGCAGCACCCAGAACAAGGCCGCCACCAGAATGCCCGCCGGGATCGCATGACTTTGAGGCCAGAAAGTCTCGACCCAGGCGCCGATTGAGCCGCCCAACAGCAGCCCCACCAAGAACAACGCCAGACGACCCACCATGAATGCCCTGCCCGAGGCTAGGCCGGCTTGGCCACTGCCACTTGGGTTGTCAGGCGGTAGCCAGCACCACGCACGGTCTCCACCATCTGCCCGGCCTCAAGCCCCAGCGCCTCGCGCAAGCGCTTCATGTGGACGTCAACCGTTCGCTCTTCAATGAACACATGGTCACCCCAAACCTTGTCAAGCAACTGCGAACGACTGTGGACCCGCTCCGCATGCGTGATCAAATAATGCAGGAGCTTGAACTCTGTCGGCCCGAGTTTCAGCAGGTGTCCCCTGAATGTCACGCGGTAGGTGGAAGGGTCCAGAGTCAGGTCGCCGGCAGAGACGACACTCAAATCCTGCTCCGGTGCGCGCCGACGCAACACGGCACGAATCCGCGCCAGCAATTCTTTGGTTGAGAACGGCTTGGCAATGTAGTCATCAGCACCTGCATCCAACCCTGCCACCCTGTCACTTTCATCGCCTCGTGCGGTCAACATGATGATGGGTACCGACTTGGTACGCGGATGCGCACGCCAGCGTTTCGCCAATACCAGACCACTTTCACCCGGTAGCATCCAGTCCAGCAAAATCACATCCGGCAGGACGGCGTCCAGTTCTGCCTGCGCCGTGCTGCTGTCGATGGCCCATACCGGACGAAACCCGCTGTGCTTCAAATTGACCGAGATCAACTCGGCAATAGCAGGCTCATCTTCAACAATCAACACGCCAGGTAGATGTCTCATTTCAGCGCAGATTCAATTTGGTCCATAGGGACGTGACGGACATCCGCGCCTTTCACGATGTAGATGATCAACTCGGCAATGTTTTTTGCATGGTCCCCAATGCGCTCAATCGCCTTGGCCAGAAACAGCAAGTCCAGACTGGGTGAAATCA
>CAISLL010000355.1 GCA_903886165.1 uncultured beta proteobacterium
GCCATAACCCAGTGACCGGGCCACCACCATCTGGCGCGCCACGTTTTGTTCACCCAGCACCGCCGCCAGCACCCACAGCAAAAACCAGCTTTCCTTGATGGCCAGTGCCAGCGCCAGACTCAGGCCATAAGGGTCTTGCGCGGTGACCCAGTCTGGCGGGCTGGTCCATTGAGCAAAATGGCCTATAGCCCTTGCCAGCCATCCGGAAGGTGCTATCAAAAAAAGCAAACCTACCGCAAATGCAGCGTGCGGCATTGACAGCAGCAGCGGCAAGCGCCGCTGCAATTTCAGCCAACTCGTTCCGGGGTAGTGAAGCATGGCCAGCAAGGCTGCGATGCCGCAGGCCATCACCGTACTGAGCACGCTGGAAATCAACGTCGCGCGCAAAGCCTGCGGCCACTGCGTGTCCCACCACAAGCCCTGCCACACAGCAGCATCCAGTGCTGGCATCAAAGCCCAGTAGAGTCCCGGCAGCAAAGGGCCAAAGATCAGAAAAACAGGCAATGCAGCGAGCAAAAGCCAGGATAACTTCATCCCACCTGACCCGCCAGCAGCGTGCGCCGGGTGTCCGACGCAGCATGGACTTGGGGTTTTGCCAAATCAAGGAGGAGGCTTGGTCGCAGACCGAGCCGGGGGACATTTGCGGAGTCGGACGCCCGACGCGCGCTGCGGGTTACGGCCAACTTCGCCTGCATGTCGACCTGGCGTCTCATTTCGCCTCATCGCGCACCGTAGCGCCTGAGCCATTCAGCCTCCAACGCCTCCACCCAGCTGGCGTGTGGCTCAGGCAAGGTCGGCACTGCTTCCGCCAGCGCCCCCGGTGCCGTTTTGCGAATCAGGGCTTGAGACGCTGCAGGCAACTTGGCCACGTCCAGCACCGTGCCATCACCCCATACCGTGATGTCGGCCTTGCGGGTCTGAGCCTCTGCAGAGAGCAGGAAGTTGGCAAACACCTGGGCCCCGGCCCGGGCGCGTGCATTCGCCGGGATGGCCACAAAATGCACGTTTCCAATGGTGCCACCACTGAATCCAAAACTGTAGGCGGAAACCGGCAACTGCCGGCTGGCGATCAGGTTGGCCGCCTCATTGGGGTTGAAGGTGAGCGACACCCTGAGTTCGCCGTCGCCAAGCATGCGGTGCATTTCTGCCGCATTGGCCGGAAAGGCCTTGCCATTGCGCCACAGACTGGGGTGCAACTGGTCCAGGTAGGCCCATAGCGGTGGCGTGGCATTGGCAAAGGCCGCGGGGGTCACGGCTTGCTGCAGCAACGATTTGTCAGGGGCCAATTCCAGCAGCAACTGTTTGACGAAAGTGGTGCCGTGAAAATCTGGCGGCTTGGGGTAGCTGACGCGCCCAGGGTTGGTTTTGGCAAAAGCCAGCAAATCTGCTGCAGACCGGGGTGGTGTGGGGGTTTTGGTGCGGTCTGCAATGAAGGTCAGTTGGGCCGTACCCCAGGGTGATTCATAACCCTGCGTGGGCACTGAAAAGTCTGTGAGCACCGGTTTGTTCTGGTCGACCAAACCCCAGTTGGGCAGGCTCTGCGCCCACGGCCCAAACAGCAGACCACCGTTTTTGAGGTTGCGGAAGTTTTCACCATTGACCCACAGCAGGTCGACAGAGCCATCGGTGGTGCGGCCGGCAGACATTTCGGTTTGCACGCGCTTGACCACCTCTGCGGCATCGGCGATCTTGACGTGACGTACCTCAATGCCGTAGCGGGATTGGGCCTCTTTTGCGGCCCAGGCAATGTAGGCGTTGATGGCACTGCCGCCACCCCAGGCATTGAAATACACCGTCTGGCCCCTGGCTTCATTCTGGATTTGGGACCAGTCGGCGCTGGCCCATGTTGATACACCCAGGCTGAGGGCAATGGCTGCGAGCCTTGAAAATTTCATGCGGGAGGACTCCGGTATTGGTACGTGCTTTTTGCTTGCCAGGCTTGGTCGGTGCGTGGCTGGAAAACTTACAGCCTGGCATTTTCAGCGAACTTGAAAGGATTGACTCAAACGGGTGAGCAACTGTGCGTGGCCATCGGCCAGCTATTTTCATTTTGTTCAGCTTGTGTTCATGCACGGGCGCGCAAACTGCTTCCCATACCAACCCAAGGAGTTTTTTATGAATCGCTTAGTCATTGTCAGCCTGATTGCCGTCGCCTCAATGGGTGTGCATGCCGAAACCTACACCGACAGCGCACGGGTGCGCAGCGCTGAGCCACAGTACGAGAGCGTCAATGTTCCCCGCAAGGAATGCCGCAGCCATTGGGTCACCGAGCGGGATGACCGTCGCGTTGAACGCCAGGGGCTGGACCAGCGTAATATCGGCGGTGCGATTGTGGGCGGTCTGGCCGGTGGCATTCTGGGCCACCAGGTGGGTGGCGGCAGTGGCAAGGACGCAGCCACGGCACTGGGTGTAGTGTTGGGTGCGATTGCAGGGGACCGGCTTGGAAACCGTGATCAACGGGATCAACGTGACCCCTACGACAACGGTCAGTACGAGACCACGCAGCGTGAGGTGCAACGCTGCCGCACTGTGTACGACGCGCAAACCCGCATCAC
>CAISLL010000356.1 GCA_903886165.1 uncultured beta proteobacterium
CTTGATTGGCCCGTTTGACTACCTGGACCAACGTTACCCGGTGCCGCAACACATCTGTGAACTTACTGATGATTTGATACAGCGTGGCGCCCTGCAGTTTGACAAGGACGCCAATGACAGCCGCATCATCACCTTCCATGATTCCTGCAATGTGGCGCGTGGCTCACGCATGGGCAACATGGCAGGCGGGCAATTTGTGATTCCCCGGCGCATCATCACCTCGGTGGCGAATCACTTTCATGACATGTCCCACGAGACTATCCATGAGAGCACGTTTTGCTGCGGTGGCGGTGGCGGGTTGTTGACCGATGACCTGATGGAGCTGCGGGTCAAGGGCGCGCTGCCCCGCATGGAAGCGCTTAAGCATGTAGTGGATGAGCACGGCGTCAATTTCATGGCCACGATTTGTGCCATCTGCAAAGCCCAGTTCACGAAGGTTTTGCCGTATTACGGTTTCAACATGAGCATGGTGGGCGGTGTTCACCAGTTGGTCAGCAAGGCGATTCGCCTGGGTGACAAATAGCTCTGCCTTTCACACATTCAAGCATAAAACCAGGAGACTCCGACATGTCTGCGAACCCCGAGACCATTGCTGCCAAACCCCTGAACTTCCGCCGCTACAAAGACGGTGATTCCAAGGTCAAGACCTGGCAGGCCAAAATATTTGACGCAGGTCATTCACATAAATGCCCGACCTACATCCAGAGCACACCACCTTGTCAAGGCAGTTGCCCGGCGGGTGAAGACATTCGTGGTTACCTGAACATCGTGCGTGGCATTGAAAAACCACCGGCTGGCATGGTCTGGCAAGAGTATGCGTTTCGCCGACTCACCGAGGCCAATCCGTTTCCGTCGGTGATGGGCCGGGTCTGCCCGGCGCCCTGCGAGTCAGGTTGCAACCGCAACCAGCTTGAAGATTTTGTTGGCATCAATTCAGTTGAGCATTTTCTGGGTGACTACGCCATCAAGCACAAACTGGCCTACAACAAGCCTGCCCAACTGACCGGCAAAACCGTGGCGGTCATCGGTGGCGGCCCGGCCGGAATGTCAACCGCCTACCAGTTGGCACTGAAAGGCCACTCGGTCACCATTTTTGACGAACGTGCAGAGCTGGGCGGCATGATGCGTTATGGCATTCCGGGCTTTCGCACACCCCGTGATGTGCTGGACGCCGAGATCCAGCGCATTCTTGACTTGGGTGTGGCGACCCGCATGAATTGCCGCATTGGCACCGACATCACCATGGCGCAGATTCGCGAGCAGTTCGATGCCGTGTTCCTGGGTCTGGGTGCGCAGGCCGGTCGGGCTTTGCCGGTGGAGGGTGCTGATGCGCCCAACTGCGTCACTGCCACTTCGTTCCTGAAAGCCTTCAACGATGGTCGCCTGCGCCATGTGGGCAAGCGCGTGGTGGTCATTGGCGGTGGCGACACCTCGATCGACGTGGCTACGGTGGCGCGGCGACTGGGTCACATCGACAAGGTGCATGAGTCAGACCGCCCCGAGCA